>OZ245887.1:600000-872500 GCA_965229545.1 Candidatus Megaera sp. | reverse complement strand
TTATTAATAGATAATTTAGTCAGACATAGGCTGTCACTACCTTTAAGAATTTACTTGTTTATACTTACTTTAAAAACTAGGTATCTCTAAAATCAGATAAATTTAAATTACCTTTTTAGACAAAATCTGCCTTGGTTTAATTATAATGTATAAAGACAGTATACATGTTCTAACACGTGCTGTCGTAATTGATCAGGATAACATTTTGTTATGTAAAACGTTAGATTTACCGGTTAGTTTTTACTTTCTGCCTGGCGGTCACGTTGAACATGGTGAGTCTGCGTCTAGTGCTTTGATCCGTGAGCTTTCTGAAGAAACGGGCGTGAGGAATGTTCAGATTAAAAGATTCCTAGGTATTTTAGAGCATAGTTTTGAGCCGGGGTTTAGCAGTATTTGCCATAACCATGAGTATAACTTGATTTTTGAAGTGGCATCAGAGAAGTTAAAAATCAACAGCAAAATTCCCCAAATAGAAGACCATATCCAAATCCTTTGGATGCCCCAGTTAACAATATAATTAATATTGACTTTTTAGGCCAGCACCGCTTAAAAAGCTTATATTAATAGCATCAGCTTAACTATAATGATTCTTTTTATAGTAATATGTTGTAAAAACTCTCTATAGAAGCGTAACCATTAAAACTTTCTAATTAAAATTCAAGTCAAATAAAAACTTCTCTTCCTGAAAATTCTTTAGTAATCAAAGACAGGCTAGATAGTATTGTTCAAGAAATTCTGGCGGTGGCGAAAGAGCAAATTGCTATGATTATCCTTTTTGGTTCTTACGCTAAAGGGACGTGGGTGCGGGACTGGTATGTTGAAGGGCATATAACCTATAGCTATGAAAGCGATCTGGATATTTTGGTAGTAACTAAAAGCCCGAAATATCGTGCTCCTAAAGGTGCATCTTTTGAGTCGGATCTAACTAAACGCCTTGAGCGCAAAGGGTTAAGGGGAAAGACATTCGGAGCACCTTGGGTAACATTTGTGGTTGAGTCGATAAAATATCTTAATCAGCAGCTTGAGAAGAGCCAGTATTTTTTCTCGGATCTTAAAAAAGAGGGGATACTGCTTTATGATAGTGGTGAATTTACTTTAGCTGAACCTAAAGATTTAAACTCCGAAGAGAGAAAGCAAATAGCTAAAGATAATTTTGATCAGTGGTTTTATAGAGGAACAGAGTTTTTTATAGAGTGTAAATACCCATTAGAAAGAGGTAATTACCCCTTATCAGCTTTCCTGCTTCATCAGGCAACTGAAAGTTTTTATTCTGCAATTCTGTTGGTATTTACCGGCTATAAACCAAGACTACATGATATTGAGAAATTAGGCAGTCTGTCTAGTAATTATAGCAATGAATTACTTAAAATATTTCCGCGGGATACTAAAGAACAGGAGGAGATATTCGTTTTACTCAAATCAGCTTACACCGAAGCCCGTTACAATAAAAATTATAAAATCAACTGCAGAACAGCTAATTTACCTAACAAAAAGGATAGAAAAATTAAAATCAGTAACAGAAAAAATTTGCACAAACCGAATAAATGAAATCAAATAAGTCTGCTGTAACTGCTGTAATGCAGGCCTATGTTTACTTTTTTCTGCAGTTAATGTAATTATATATAAAAAGTCTCGAAAAATTATTATTACTCCGGCCTTTAAATATTGAACTAACATTAGAGAAATGATATAATAATATTGTATCAAGAGTAATAACAAAATGTCTAATAAAAAATTATCACCAAGCGATCTCAAGATATTAAGAAAGAAAGCAGTGGAAGCAATAGTTATACATGGAATAAGCAAGAAACAAGCATCTATTACCTTTGGGTTTTCTAGGAGTTCTATATGGAAATATCTTAAAGAGTACAAAATTTCTAAGGAAGAAAGCTTTCGCTATAAGAAGCGAGGAGTAAAGGTAGGAACAGGATCTAAAATCAGTAAAAATCAAGAAGAGGAATTAAAATCTAAAATTTTATCACATACACCTGATGAATTGGGAATGGATTATACGTTATGGAATAGTAAAGTGGTACAAGAATATATAGAATCCAATTACCTTTATCAGTATAACAGGCGTTCTATAAGAAAAATTATGAATAGATTGGGTTTTACGTCTCAAAAACCAATTAAATCAGCCTATCAACGTAATCCAGAGAAGATAAAAGAATGGTTAACAGTCACATATCCAGAAATCAAGTCTCGTGCAATGAAAGAAAGTGCTAGAATTTATTGGGGAGATGAAATGGGGATACAATCAACAGATAATCGAGGTAAAACATATGGTCTTAAAGGCAAGACCCCAGCAATCAAGAGAAGTGGCTCAAGATTTAAATGTAATATGCTAGCTGCTATTAGTCCGCAAGGGTTTATGAACTGGATGGTATTTGAAGATAATTTTACCAGCAAAAAGTGTATTGAATTTTTAGGTAGACTGATCAGACAAATTAAGCAGCAAATATTTTTGATATTAGATAATCATAGAGTGCATCACAGTAAAAAGGTAAAAGCTTATGTAGAAAGACATAAGGACAAGCTAGAATTGTTTTATTTACCATCATATTGTCCTGATATGAATCCACAAGAACTTGTAAACCAAGATGTCAAAGCTAACTCCAATAATTTTCGAGTACTAAAATCAGTAAAAGATTTAACAATTAATGTACGGTCCTATTTAACACAAATTCAGTTTAATGGTATAAAAATTCAAAATTATTTTAAAAAGAAAGAAATAGCTTATGCTACTATATAATGTTCTATATTTAAAGGCCAGAGTAATACTAATGAAATACTTGGATAAAATTGCTGAATTTATAGCAACTGCTTGTTATGTAGGAAAAATAAAAATTGCTCCGGGAACTTTTGGCTCTCTTATTGCCTTTCCTATATGCTATATAATAATGGATTTTAGCTTAAAGAACCAAGTAGTTTTTTATATATCAGGGTATAACCCGCATGAGCAGCAATTTTTAAGTGTTTTTTTTATAAAAATGTTTATTGCTATTATTCTATTTTTTGCCGGTACTTATTTTACCAAAATATATATTAAAGATATGAAGGAACAAGATCCCAAAGAAGTTGTTATTGATGAGGTAATTGGGCAAATGTTGGTCGTAATATTAAGTTCTTTTTCCATGATTTTTGTGTACAGTTCTTCCTTGCCTCAAAAAATTGAGGCAACTTATATTGATTTTATTTTTCTGTTTCTGATGCCGTTTGTGTTATTTAGAACATTTGATATTCTTAAGCCCTGGCCGATAAACTGGCTTGATTCTAATATTAAAGGTGCATTCGGAGTAATGATCGATGACGTAGCAGCGGCCTTATTTGCTGTTGTGTGCCAATATGTAATAGTTTTCTTGATCGTAAACTTTTTCCCACCGGTTGTATAGTATTTTTATATAAAACATCTCTAAATCTTTTAAAAGCAAGCTTTTCTATTTATTATAAATATAGCGATTAGTTCTTACAAATTTATAAAATTCTACTTATGGTTTAACTAACAACAGAAAATAGTTATACCATGAAAAAGCACACTAGGTCAGAAGAACATAAAGTCAAAGATTTTCTGGGGTCCACTTCCCAGAATTACTAAGGGCTAATTCATAAAACTAGCAGCGATTTACGTCTAGAGTGAAAGTACCAGATATAAATATCATAAAGCTTGCAAAAGCCATTAAAGATAATAATGAAAAAGTTAGAGTGCTAGATTTGTCTTTTAATGAAATAGGAGATAAAGGAATACTAGAGGTGTTTTTGCCTTAAAAGGAAATAAAACTATTCAGTCTTTAAGCCTTGCCGCTACTAAAATAGGTAATTCAGGTGATAGTGGGCTTGCGGTTATCGGCTCTTTATCGGATATACTTAAAAATTCTCCTCTTGGAAGCTTAGATTTATTTTTCAATATGCTAGGTACCAAGAGCTTTTTTTTTGTATCAATATTTACAAAGAAAATCAACTATAACTCAGCTGAATTTATCGGCTGTTAAGGTTGATTACGAAGGGTTAGCCAACATAACCTGCTTGGTGGCAACCCTGCCAAATATTAAAAAATTGAGTTTATCTGATAGTAGTATTACTGAAGGTAGGTGGACTGGTTTAAATGGGCTAATTGAAACTAGGAAAACCCTTACTAACTTAGACTTATCTTATAATCCTATAAATATTGACTCTTTGAAAGACATGTCGGTTAAATTAAAATCTAATACTACCCTTTGTAATTTGAAATTATCTTTTACTAGTGAAAAACTAGGCGAGGATTTTAATGCTCCCAAAAAACCTGGAAAATATATACAAGAGCTTATAGAGAGTCCAGATATTGAAATAGTTCAGAAAACCGATATTTTCTATTTAATATTATCTTACGCGGCGGAAGCAATTACAATTAATTTTGCTCATTATATAAAATCGCAGAATTTTTCAGGTTTAATAGAAGGAGAAGCTATTTTGGAATTAGACCTTCCTACTACGAGTACTGTTGAACTGGTAGGAGACGCTTCGGAGGTAGGTATTTAGAAATTTATTTTCCTTCTGTTTAAATCTATTTAACGGTAAAAAATACTCATAAAAACAGATTCATCCCTAGAAAGGCCTGAATGTTGTGCGCCAGGGGGTATACTAGGCCACTAAAAAAGAATCTGCGCCAAGCATACTAGTCCACCCCTGCGCCAGGTGAGAAGTCCACTTTCAAAAGAAAAGAACAATGCTAATTTAGTTAATTTATTTGTTAACTAAATTAGAGTTTAAATTAAATTGAATGAGGAAATATAGTATGTCAACAATTAGAGAAGTGCTGTACCAGCACATCAAAGGTAACAGCCAAAGACAGATAGCCAGATCATTTGATCTATCGAGGGATACAATAAGAAAATATATTGAGTTAGCAAGACAAGAAAATCTCAGTATTTTAGCTAGTGATTCTGAATTAAACAGGATAGCAATCAAGGTTGAAGAAAAATTATATAAGAACGAACCTATACAGAAAGCATCTGCGATGATAATGCTTGCAGAATATAATGAGGCAATAGGGAACTGGCTAAAACAAAGAAGTATAACCCACACCCAAATTCGGCGTTTACTATTATCAGAAGGTGTGAAAGTAAGTAATCGGAGTATTAACCGATATATTCAAAAAGCTTTTCCTAAGCTACCCAAGAGTACTATTCATATAAAGACTGAACCGGGTCAAGAAGCTCAGGTAGATTTTGGTTATATTGGCAAGATTCAGGATGTTAATGGTAAAAATAGAAAACTTTATGCTTTTGTAATGACTCTGTCCCATAGTCGTTATCGTTACGTAGAGTTTGCTTTTTCACAGGACCAAGTTAGTTGGGCTCAGCTCCATGTAAATGCTTTCAACTTTTTTGGTGGTGTACCCAGTAGAGTAATATTGGATAATTTAAAAGCCGGGGTCATTAAACCTGATATTTATGACCATACTTTAAATGAGACTTATGCAGAATTATCAAGGTTTTATGGTTTTACAATAGATCCAACTAAAGTTTTTAAGCCGGAGCATAAAGGCAAAGTGGAGCGCTCTATTAGGATAGTTAGAGAACAACTTATAGCCGGTAAATCATATAGCAATATTATAGAGGCTAATATTGAAGCGATCAAGTGGTGTAAAAATGAAATATCACATAGAATATGTACTACAACAGGATCAAAGCCAATTGATACATTTTTATTGGAAGAAAAGGAATGTTTACTTCCTATACCGTCAGGTATTTTTGATATGCCGATTTGGACTACCTGCACAGTACAAAAAGATCACCATTTTATGGTCAAAGGTAATTTTTATTCGGTGCCAACAAAATATATCGGGGAAGAGGTTAGTATTCGTATTGGGCTAAACCGTTACAGCCTATTATAAACACCAGATCATAAAAACCCATCCGAGGAATTATAATAAAGGTCAATGGATTACCGACGAAAAAGATTACCCAAAATCTGCTTTATATTATTTAGAGAATAATCCTGAGAAATGTTTAAGTTGTGCTAAAGGCATAGGTAATTCTACATACCAAGTAATAAGCAGAATTCTTGCATCAGGCGGTAGAATATCACTACGTAAAGTTCAAGGTATTTTAAGATTATCGCAGACATACGGTAATGACAGACTAGAAGCTGCATGTTTGCGAGCTGTGTCTTATGATAATTATACTTATGAGGCTATATCCAATATTTTAAAAAATAAACTGGATCAGTACTCTATTCCTAATATTGAAGGCGGCAAAGTGAAGAATATTAAGGCTAATGCTTAAATATAGCTCTGATATGGAGGCTAATTATGCCTAACTTGCAACTCGATAATTTGGTACAACAACTTAAGTTATCTGGAATATCTGATAGTTTGGATAGCAGGCTAAGGCAAGCCAGAGACGCTGCAATGCCATATGAAGAACTGCTTTTAATGCTATTCCAAGATGAGGTGGATAATAGAGATCAAAGCTCTCTGCAAAGAAGAGTTGTCCAAGCAAAATTTGAAGAAACAAAAACATTTGAAGGGTTTGATTTAAAACGATATTCACTCAAAATTAGACATGCAATTAATGACTTAATGACTGCAAAATTTATCAAAGAAAAGAACCATGTAATCATTATGGGGCTGGTAGGTACTGGTAAAACGCACTTATCTCAAGCTCTTGGAATGTTAGCTTGCCAGCGCAATAAAAAGGTAAAGTTTATAAGGAGCAACGAACTACTCAATGAATTTTATCGCTCTAGAGCCGATTTTACTTATGATGTCATTTTTAAGCGATACACAAAAGTTGATTTATTGATTTTAGATGACTTCGGCTTAAAAACTTTGTCAGCAGAACAATCATCTGACTTATATGATTTAATAGCGGCCGTGCATATAAATGCTAGTCTGATCATTACCACAAATAGGAAAATTGAAACATGGGCAGAAAGATTTTTTGATCCTGTTATGGCTAACGTTGCTTTGGATAGAATAGTTAATAATTCGTATAGAGTAGTATTAGAGGGTGATTCTTACCGAAAAAATTTTACGCCAAAATTTAAAATGGAGGATGACAATATGATACAAAAAAGTTAGTATAAAGTGGACTTCTCATCTGGCGCAGGGGTGAACTAAAATACCTGGCGCACAACAAATGTTTCGTTGAATACACATAGAATTTTTTTTCCAGCCCTAAGGGTAAGTTTTGGGAACACCTGTTCTATGATAATAAAATTACTGTTCTTGGGATCTAATTTAAAATTAACCATAGATTCCCTTAAATCTTCATCTACCGCAAAAATGGCAGGAATTTCCATATTTTTGTCCCTGAACTGCATATAAGTGAACTGGCCATCATCGAAAATTTTAATTGGAGCAATTTCTTCATTACCGCTAATCGAGTAATAAAAGTTAAATTTTTCTGGATGGCTAAGACCGGGTTCAGCGATGCCAGTAGCGGCACTACTTGAGAAAGTTCTAACATGGTCTTCTTCCTCATCCGGATATAAAAACTTAACATTAAAAACCATGTCAGGATCCCTTATATCTGTTGTTTCCTAAGCATATAATTCAAAAAATAAGTTCTTTTATTGGTAATAAGGGTCATATTGGTAGTTGCATCGGGCTCCATAGGTTTTATGAAAATCCTAGATCCAGCTGGTACTATTTGCCAGGAAGTTGTATCACCCATCGAAATACTAACGACTTCCTCACCATTACCAAGTTCTATACTCGCTTGATACCCATAATAACCAGTAAATTTAAAAACGTCGTTGGGGTTATATACCATTACCCTAATTCTAGGATCGATAGGTGTAGGTCTTGATTCCCTTATTGCAAAAGCATTAAGGCTAAAAAATAATAAAGTGATAAAGGTTAAGATATTTTTCATACTATTTCTTTTTTTTATCTTCTATCAGTTGCGGCTGATAATCAGTGACTGCAAAATTAAATCTTGAGCCAGGTGGTAAATTAGTGTCTATTTGGTCAATTTCATAATCAACTACCACCCGCCAAATCATATCTTCAACAATTTCTCCATTACCATTTCTGGCAATTGAGTTAAATTTGATTTCAGTTTTTGTATCGCTAATAAAGTGTGAAGATATTATAGATACAGTTCTTTTTATATCCTTTTGATATAATAATACGGGAGAAGAAGTGTTATTTATATTCATAAAATTATAGAACCTTCTAAAAACAATCCTTGTGGAATTGTTTTTAATATAAATAAATTGTTTTTTTAGATTGTTATAATCCTATGTCTCCCTTTGGATTACGTAGTTTCTAAGCATTATATCGGCAATGGAAGCGAGAGGATTATTATCTATTTGATCTGAGTTAATAATCTGAGCAGATTTGTTTTCTCCAGATTCTGTTAAAATAGAATATCTAACAGGTGTAATAATTGGAAATAAGTTATAAATATTTATTATAATGCTAGTAAACAGAACCAATATTGTGGCAGTTAATATAAAAAGAAAAGATCTATGAGAAAATGGGTGGAGATATTTGTATTTATACCAATTTTGTGTATCAATAAAATATTCTCCGGATTCAACGTAAGTTTTTAAAGATTTATACAAAGATTCCATAGGGTTTATATCCTACTATTACTCCGGCCTTTAAATATTGAACTAACATTAGAGAAATGATATAATGATATTGTATCAAGAGTAATAACAAAATGTCTAATAAAAAATTATCACCAAGCGATCTCAAGATATTAAGAAAGAAAGCAGTGGAAGCAATAGTTATACATGGAATAAGCAAGAAACAAGCATCTATTACCTTTGGGTTTTCTAGGAGTTCTATATGGAAATATCTTAAAGAGTACAAAATTTATAAGGAAGAAAGCTTTCGCTATAAGAAGCGAGGAGTAAAGGTAGGAACAGGATCTAAAATCAGTAAAAATCAAGAAGAGGAATTAAAATCTAAAATTTTATCACATACACCTGATGAATTGGGAATGGATTATACGTTATGGAATAGTAAAGTGGTACAAGAATATATAGAATCCAATTACCTTTATCAGTATAACAGGCGTTCTATAAGAAAAATTATGAATAGATTGGGTTTTACGTCTCAAAAACCAATTAAATCAGCCTATCAACGTAATCCAGAGAAGATAAAAGAATGGTTAACAGTCACATATCCAGAAATCAAGTCTCGTGCAATGAAAGAAAGTGCTAGAATTTATTGGGGAGATGAAATGGGGATACAATCAACAGATAATCGAGGTAAAACATATGGTCTTAAAGGCAAGACCCCAGCAATCAAGAGAAGTGGCTCAAGATTTAAATGTAATATGCTAACTGCTATTAGTCCGCAAGGGTTTATGAACTGGATGGTATTTGAAGATAATGTTACCAGCAAAAAGTGTATTGAATTTTTAGGTAGACTGATCAGACAAATTAAGCAGAAAATATTTTTGATACTAGATAATCATAGAGTGCATCACAGTAAAAAGGTAAAAGCTTATGTAGAAAGACATAAGGACAAGCTAGAATTGTTTTATTTACCATCATATTGTCCTGATATGAATCCACAAGAACTTGTAAACCAAGATGTCAAAGCTAACTCCAATAATTTTCGAGTACTAAAATCAGTAAAAGATTTAACAATTAATGTACGGTCCTATTTAACACAAATTCAGTTTAATGGTATAAAAATTCAAAATTATTTTAAAAAGAAAGAAATAGCTCATGCTACTATATAATATTCAATATTTAAAGGCTAGAGTAATATATCACAAAAGCTACATATTTTGTTGTTTAAGAGAATTTCCTAAATACGTTATCATTCTATAAACTTTTAGCTCGAAATCGTATATATTTATGCAACTAGGTTTTTTATTTTATGAAATAACTTATTATTGTTGCAGCTACAGCATATAAGATACGTACTAATTCACATGTTTATCTAATTAGGAATTATTATTAAGTAGATGCAAAACTTTATAAATTACCCTAGATTTGCAGTTACTATTAGTGTAAATCTGCAACAAAATTTACACTAACTCCTTTGGATAGCACGGGATGTAAATTATATGTAGAAATTAAACTTGTGTTATAAGCAATTTAAGAGGTATGATTTTTTACAGATAAAAATTTAGCTTAATTTTATAGTATTTTATAATGAAGTTTACTATCTTGTGACTATGAAAAATTCTTTAGAGCTTTTTTTGCTTATATTGCTTTTTTGTGGTTTATATTCATGTACACCTTCTGCCCCTTATGAGATTACAAGCCCATGTGTAGTAGGGGATTCAGATAATCCATATTCAATAAGTCCTTGTGAAAGAGTGCCATTAAATATAGGCCATGTGGTTACTTGAAAAGCGGGGTTTTATAGCCCAATAGGTACTTAAATTGTATATACATAATAGACAATAAGAGCGGAGTTCACTTAAACAAGCTAACAGCTGCTCCAGTTTACAGCTAATATTTTTTAATAAAACTGGTATTTTATAATTTGTTTAGATCTTCTTCTGTTATATTATCGTCAAAAGCGTTTTCTTCAAAATTTAGATTATCCTCACCATCAAATATTAGCGCGCTTTCATCTGAAATATCTATTTCATCAGAAATGGTTTCCTGGCTTTCTGCATGCAAGTTTTCGTCTTCTACGAAATCTACTTTGTTTCGAGTTTGAAGGTTGCTAACCAATTCTTCTCGTAGTTGCTCGATATCAAGGTTTTTGGCAGCGATTTCCCTTAATGCTACTACGGCGTTTTTATCATTATCTCTTTCTATTGTTATAGGAGAACCACAACTTATTGATTTAGCTCTTTGAGCTGCAAGTGATACTAGCTCAAACCTATTAGCTATTTGTTCCACACAATCTTCAACTGTTACTCTAGCCATAGCCTTACAAATATTTTTAAGTTAAATAATGCTCATCCTAATATATTTTGTTTATTTCTACAAGAAAAATAACTACTTAAATTGCTACTGCTTTGTTAAGTGTTTTTATTCTTATAACTTCAGTTAAATTTCTTAGGTGATTTTTAATTGATATCGATGTATATTGCAGCCAATGCCTTAATTACACTACGAAAGCAATATTTATATGAAGAAGTTATCATTTCAGCAAATTATATTAGAATTACAAAGTTTTTGGCAAGACTATGGTTGTGCCATTTTACAGCCTTATGATGTAGAAATGGGAGCAGGTACATTTCATCCGGCAACGGTTTTGCGCTGTCTTGGGCCTAACCCATGGAATGTAGCTTATGTGCAGCCTTCCCGTCGCCCTACAGATAGTAGATATGCAGAACACCCAAATAGAATGCAGCATTATTACCAGTTTCAAGTTATTTTAAAACCATCCCCAGATGATATTCAGGATCTTTATCTGGAGAGCCTAAAGAAGTTGCGTATTGATAGTAAAATTAATGATATAAGATTTGTAGAAGATGATTGGGAATCTCCAACACTTGGTGCTTCAGGCCTGGGCTGGGAAGTATGGTGTAATGGCATGGAAGTCTCGCAATTTACGTATATGCAGCAAATAGGAGGAATAGATTGTCGTCCTGTGGCAGGAGAAATTACATATGGTTTAGAAAGGTTCGCTCTTTATATTCAAGAGGTTGATGTAGTAAAGGATCTGGATTGGAACGGTCAAAAAGGTGATAAAGCCCTGACTTATGCGCAGGTTGATTTTGAAGCTGAAGAGCAGTTTTCGAAGTTTAACCTCGAGCTAGCCGATGTAGAAATGTTAACCAGACATTTTGTTGATTCAGAAAACCAATGTAAGCAGCTAATAGCAGCAAATTTGCCTATGCCGGCTTATGATTATTGCGTTAAAGCAAGCCACTTATTTAATTTATTAAATGCCAGAGGTGTAATTAGCGTGACAGAGCGTGCTGCTTATATTGCAAGGGTAAGAAACCTAGCAAAAATAACCTGTAAGAAATGGCTTGAAATTCAAGGGTACTAATTTATGAGCGAATTATTGATAGAATTATTTTCTGAAGAAATCCCAGCAGTAATGCAGGCAAGAGCAGAAAAATCTTATTTGGATATTTTTGCCAGATACTTTCGAGAAAAAGAAATAAACTTTGCTGGTCTTAAAGTTTTTATTGGTCCAAGAAGAATCACTATTTATGTGGCAGAAATTGATAAAGAGACGAAAGATAAATTCGTTTCCATAAAAGGACCTCGTATTGATAGTTCTGATGAAGCTGTTAATGGTTTTTGCAGAGCAAATAATATTAATAAATCTGAGCTTACAACAAAGGATGTAAAAGGCCAAATTTGTTATTTTTATGAAAAGGACCTTGTAGGCAAACCAGTTAAAGCTATTTTAGAAGATAGTTTGCAAGAACCTATTATGGAATATGTTTGGCCTAAGTCAATGTATTGGTCTGATTACAAAATAAAATGGGTTAGGCCACTAAAAAATATTTTATGTGTGTTTGATGGTGAAGTAATACCTTTTAAATTAGGGCATTTAACTGCTAATAACATTACTTTCGGCCATAGGTTTATGAGCCAAAAGCAAATACCGGTCAAGAATTTTGCCGGATACAAAAAGGATTTAGAAGAAAATTTTGTTATTTTAGTCCGAGAGGAGAGACAAGCTAGAATCAGTGATGGTATTAGAGAAAAAATAGAGATTTTAAACAAAGAATATGAAACTAATTATTTAATAAAAGACGATCTGGCTCTACTTGAAGAAGTAGCGGGCCTTGCAGAATATCCAGTTGTATTATGCGGAGAAATAGAAGACCGATTCTTAGAATTACCCAGTGAAATATTGGTTAGTTCTATGAGGGCTCATCAGAAATATTTTAATGTTTTTGAGAAAGCTATTTTAACTGATAGTGCTCATCCATTTGTTCCTAATGAAGATCGAGAAAAAATTTCTAAGTTTTTCTTTTTCGTTAGTAATATAAAATCTCCTGATGATGGTAAAAATAGCAAAAATTTAGTGATAAAAGGTAATCAAAAGGTGTTATCGGCAAGGCTTTCTGATGCTCTGTATTTTTACCAACAGGATTTAAAAAAAACATTTAATAATACTGCAGATGGCTTAAGCCGGGTTATTTTTCATGCCAAGCTAGGCTCATTAAAAGAAAAAGTAGAGCGTATAGCAAAGCTGATAAGGGAGGATATTGATCATAACACGTCGCTATCTCCAGAAAAAAGAGCTGCTTATGAAGCGGCTTTAATTTGTAAAAACGATATTATTTCTGAAGTGGTAGGGGAATACCCAAATCTGCAGGGAATAATGGGCTATTATTATGCTTTAAAAAGTGGTAAAAGCCAAGAAATAGCAGCAGCAATTAGAGACCATTATAAGCCGCAAGGATCATCAGATAATGTGCCAGAAGGAGCTACAGCAATAGTTGCCGTAGCTGATAAAATCGATAGTTTATGCGGGCTTATGCTTGCTGGGGAGAGAGCAACAGGTTCTGGTGATCCTTTTGGATTACGTCGTCTAGCCCTTGGAATTATTAGGATTTTGTCTTTGGAGGGTGAAAAAGACGGCGGAATAGAAGGGGGGATTCATTCACTAGATCTTTTAAACCTTATTAATTCTAGCTGCCATGGGCATCAGAAAGTTATTAATTGTAAAAAAGACGATGAAAATCAGATAATAGATTTTGTTGAGGAACGTTATAAACATTATTTAAAAGAGCAAGGGCATACAATTAATCAAATAAATGCGGTAATTGACTTTAGAAAAAATGATAATTTATTATGCCTAAGGCGTAACTTATCGTTATTAAAGGACTTTTTACAAACAGAAGAGGGTGAAGGTTTGCTTAATTCTTATAAAAGAATCAATAATATCCTTAATAACAAAAGCCTAGTTGGCGAAATCGATGAACATCTTTTCAATAAATATGAGAAAGATTTGTTTAAATTTATAGATAATGAGTTTGGGTCAATTAGTAAATCAAATTTTTATACTAGTTTAAAAACTATTGCTGACCTAAAGCCTATTATAGATAGTTTTTTTGATAATGTTATGGTAATCGATAGTGATGCAAAAATTGCTAATAACAGATTATTGCTACTTGCCCGAACAAAGCAGCTATTTAATAAAGTAGCCAATTTTGACGTGTTATAAAATTTTATGAGTGACTTGGCAATAATTGCAGAAGCTGTAAAACTGATCCAAGCTGGAGAATTAGTGGCCTTTCCAACCGAAACAGTATACGGCCTTGGGGCAAATGCTTTTAACCAAGCTGCTTGTCTTAAAATATATCAGGCTAAGGGGCGGCCGAGCAATAATCCGCTGATAGTTCATGTTGCAAGCCTAAAACAAGCAGAGGAGTTGGCAATTTTTAATAAGGAAGCCTATTTGCTTAGTAAATTATGGCTTGGGCCTTTAACTATGGTGTTACCAAGAAGAAGTAGCAGCAGATTAGCAGAATGCGTAAGCGCAGGGCTGCCTACTGTTGCAATTAGAGCGCCGGCACATAGAATTGCTTATGATTTAATCGCTCAAAGCGGGGTACCGATTGCAGCTCCAAGTGCTAATAAATCTGGGTATTTAAGCCCCACTTCACATAAGCATGTAAAAGCTGATTTTAAAAGTGAAAACGTATTTATTATTGATTCAGAAACTACTACTAAATATGGTCTCGAATCAACAATTATTGATCTTTCAACCTCGGTGCCAGCCATCTTGCGCTTTGGTTTTATTACCCCGCAAGTAATAGAACAAATAATTGAGAGGCAGGTTGTAATTGCTACAAAATCATCAGCCATAAAAGCTCCAGGTATGATGTACACCCATTATGCTCCTAAAACTCTCATAAGGATTAATGCAATATCTTTAAAAGAAGGAGAAATAGGGCTTAATTTCGGCAATAGTAAATTAAATGCTAAAGGATCTTTGAATTTGAGCCCTAGTGGTGATTTAGCGATAGCAGCCGCAAATTTATTTGACTATCTGCACAAGCTGGACGATTATGCCAGAGCAAATTTATTACAGAGGATTGCAATTGCACCTATTCCAAATGAATCTATAGGACTTGCTATTAACGACCGCCTCATTAGAGCTACTCTCTAAAAATACTTAATCAATTGTTTTTATTAATGCACTGTTTTAGGTTTAACTTAAGAGCATAAAACAAGTAGTGCTTGCTAATTATATAGAGTATTTTTAAATATTTAAATAAACTAGCGTAGTTATACTAAACAAGAATAAAACTTATATGGAAAATTCTTCGGCTGGAGTAAAAATAAATCCCAAACAGGTTATAGCATTTTTTGCGATGATAGTTGGGATGTTTATGGCTATTTTAGATATACAGATAGTAGCAAGTTCACTTTCAGTAATAGCAGCTGGCTTATCTGCCTCAGGTGACGAGCTATCATGGATACAAACTTCTTACTTGATAGCTGAAGTTATAATTATTCCGGCGACGGGTTTTCTGGCAAGGTTATTGTCGACAAGAATTTTATATTTTATAGCTGCTTTGGGCTTTACAGTTATGAGTCTCATGTGTGCTCTTGCCTGGAATATTGAATCTATGATTGTCTTTAGAGCGATACAGGGTTTTTTTGGCGGTGCTCTTATTCCTACTGCTTTTGGCGCAGTTTTTATTATTTTTCCAAAAGAAATGCGTACTAAAGTTAGCATGATTATAGGTCTTGTCGTAACTTTAGCTCCAACTCTTGGCCCGACTCTTGGCGGATATATAACAGAAAATATATCCTGGCATTTTATGTTTTTACTTAACCTAATTCCTGGAATATTCGTTTGTACTACTGTTTATATATATGTAGATTTTGATAAGCCCAATCTTAAATTACTCTCCAATTTTGATTTTTTAGGTATAGCTTTAATGATTATGACCTTGGGCTGTTTACAATATGTTTTGGAAGAGGGAAATAAGAAAGATTGGTTGGACGATACTTATATTCTAATTCTATCTGTATTAGTATTGCTTGGTTTTATATGTCTAATTATCAGGGAACTTACTTTTTCTAGTCCTATTGTTGATCTCGGTGCTTTTAGAAATAGGAATTTTTCTTTTGGTTGTATATATTCTTTTATTCTCGGTGTAGGACTTTACGGTGTTGTATATCTTCTGCCTTTATTTCTATTTTCGATAGCTGGATTTAATACCCTACAAATAGGTATAACTATGATTGTAACAGGATTATGCCAGCTGTGTTCTGCTCCTCTTGCAGCAAAGGTATTTGATTCCGGATTAGATAAGAGAATTATGCTGGCAATTGGATATTTAACATTTGGGCTTGGCTGTTACTTAAATAGTTTTCTAACTGCTGAATCACGGTTCTGGGAACTGTGTTTACCTCAAATGGTTAGAGGTATAGCTTTGATGTTTTGTTTTATGCCGATAAATGATCTTGCCCTTGGAACCATGCCTAAAGATAAAGTCCAAAATGCTAGTGGGTTGTATAATCTAACAAGAAATCTAGGAGGTGCTATAGGGCTTGCATTTATTAATAGCCTTATTATTTCAAAATCCAAAATTTTTGTCCAAGGGATGAAAGATAATATGGCATTTACTTCACCTCTTGTTCAGGAGCAATTAGGCTTTTTTATTAGAATGTTACAAGGTAAGGTAGATAACCCAAAGCTTGCGGCTTATGCATTATTGGATAATACAATAAATCAACAAGCCTTTATTATTGCAATTAATAACATATTTATTATCATAGCATTAATGTTTTGTTTAAGTACATTACTTCTTCCTTTTACTGCTACAGTTAATAATGAGGGGAGCAATTTAGGTGGACACTAAAAAATTAATGCCGTTGTTGGTATTTCTGATTATCTGGCTTGGATTAATTGGTATAAAGTCTGATCTTATATATATTTTTTTTGCAATTCTAACTCCGCTCCTGGTTTATTATTTTGCGCGCCAGTTATCTTTGCTACCTAAAAAACCTAATATCGACCTTTTTAAATCAATAAAATATTTTCTTTGGTTAATTGGAGAAATAATTAAGTCATCCGTTTTCGTATCTAAAATCGCCTGGCGGCGGAATATTAATATATATCCATTATTAAAACCTATTATCTCTGGGCAAAATACAGAACTAGGTGTGGTGATATATGCTAATTCTATCACCCTTACTCCCGGTACTGTTACTCTTAGTACCGAAGATAATAAACTTTTAGTTCATGCGTTAGATATTAGGTTTATGAGGGATTTACAAGATGGTATTATGGATAGGAAAGTAGGAGAGATTATACTTAAGTAAGTTGCTATTAATGTTTTAACTAGAAATTGACAGGTAAGTAAACTTCAGTTACTCTTCTACCAGAAAAATGAATAAGTCCACTTTCTCTCATAATTTTCTATTAATTAATAATATCTATGAAACTTTCTATTAAAACTACTAAACTCCAGCATGCACAAGATTTAGCTCTTCCTGCGTATGCAACTTCCCAGAGTGCGGGTATGGATCTACTCGCAGCTGTTTTTGAGCCGATTGTTATTAAGGCTGCTGAAATAGCGATTATACCAACAGGTATTGCTATTGAATTGCCGGAAGGGTTTGAAGCACAAATAAGACCAAGATCTGGCCTAGCTGCGAAATTCGGAATTACGGTGCTAAATACTCCGGGGACAATAGATGCTGATTATCGTGGGGAAATTAAGGTAATTTTGATAAATCATAGCGCTAGTGACTTCGTTATTGAGCGGGGAATGCGAATAGCCCAGATGGTAGTTGCTCGATATGAGCATGTTATTTTGGAGGAAGTTCAATCGTTGAAAGAGACAGTGCGAGGTTCTGAAGGCTTTGGCTCTACTGGGCATTAATATTAACTAACTTTGTAAAATTTATGATGACTTTACAGGATCTCATAATTTCATTCCGTAGTCCTGAGCTTACTTTTCTTTTTAAGATATTTCCATTTTTTGCTAGTGAAATATTTTATATGGGAATAATAGCCCTTGGATATTGGCTTGCAAACAACGCTTCTGTTTTTTGGAGAATAGGGTTTTTAATTCCTTTTTCTACGGTAGTAAATGGAGTACTCAAAAATATATTTTTATTAGAGAGGCCTGATGTATCATTACATTTGATACATGTTGTAGATAAGTCCTCTGGTTTCCCAAGTGGAGATGTACATGTGGCAACTGTACTTTGGGGATTGTTTTTATATTATTTTAAATCACGCCTTTTACGCTTTTTAGGGGTATTAATGATATTATGTATAATGATATCCAGAGTATATTTTGGGAGTCCATACAGTTGATCAGGTCTTTGGAGGCCTGTTTTTTGGGGTTGTTACTGTTTTTGTAGCTATTAGTCCTCAAGAAGAAAAATTATTTCATAAGTGGCAAACTGGAAAAACGATAACTTACTGGTTACTGTGTGGGTTTGTTTTTGTATTGTATATTTTAGTATCTATCGAAGTACAGCCTCTGATAATTGGTCTTGGCGGGATACTTATTAGTTATGGACTTTCCATTTCTTATGCTAAAAACTATATAAATTCCAAGATGCGTTGTAACTTAATATCTGCTGTTTTGGGAATGTCTTCTTTGCTGCTAGTTAATAAAGCTTTTCCAAAAATTCATTTTGAAACAGGTAGCTCTCGTTGATGGGTTTTTTCCAGTTAAATATATAATTATAGGCTTAATTATTGTTTAATACTATTACTTTTTAAAAAACTATAAATTACCTTTCCATTCCGCTGTTTGTTCTATTAGCTGTTCTTTTTTCTATAAGTGCTTCTACTTTAGTAGGCTTAGATTGATTACTCTTTCCTAGACCACTAACTGTATCTATAGTACTAGCTAAAACTTTTTCTCTATTAGTGATTTTTTCTAAATGTTCTGGTTTAATCTGTTTCATACAAAACTTGCTTAGGGATTCTAAACCAAGGCTTTCACAAAACTTACCAACTCCAAACATTAACTTCTCAGTCATATCCAATTTAAGGGGTAAGGTTTGATGGTCATTAATGGTTTTTATAGTTTGTTGTATGGCTTCATCAAATTTAGAGGGACCATCTATAGTTTTTTCAGTTTGTACTTTTTTCTTTCCTCTACTAATAAATGCCATTAAACCAGTTTGTTCTACTTCTGTCTCTTCTTTGATAACAATTTTTGAAGGTTTTTTAAAATTTGCCGCTTCTTCAGGAGTAATGTAATGTTGTTGCTGTAACTTTCCTAAGACATCGGTATAAAATTGTCTAATTTCAGCTTCAGTAACTATTTGACCATTAAGATGAGAAGCTACAAAAGCATCAATCATCGGTATTAATTCTGCTTTTGCATACTCAGCATGACTTGATTCTTCTTGCTTTCTCTCTTAACTCAGTTGCCAGCCCACCAAGTCCTTTTTCTTGTTTTTTTACCTACTTCTGGGTTCGTTTCTTCTCTCTCCCGTTTATTGAGTGTTGCCGCAGTTTCTGCGAGATCGCGTGATGCTTCTACTAGCCGTTTCTGTCCCTTTTTTTTGCTCATGCACACCTCATGATTGAAATTTTCCTCTTTTAAAAAGATATTATTAATAATTACATAAAACAATATGAACTAAGTTAATTAGCATAATTATCTTCTAGCTATTGTAATTTTTTTACTATTAACAATTTAGTTATTTAGACGGATGCTTGAGGTTTGCTTTATACTGGTTGTGCTGATCAAACGTTTTAGAGAAATGATGCCCACCGTTGCCATTTACGACAAAATATAATGAATCTATTGGAGCGGGATTAACAACTGCTTCTAAGGATTTTTTCCCCGGACAAGAGATTGCCCCAGGCGGTAAACCTAGTTTTTGGTAAGTATTGTAAGGTGAATTTACCTTTAAATCAGTTTTAGTAAGCGGCCTTGTTATTCTATGTTTACCTTCTGTAAGAGCATAGGCTACAGTAGGGCATGCTTGCAGTTTCATATTTTTTTTAAATCTATTAATAAATACAGCTGCAATTTTAGGCCTTTCACTATCATTGTTAGTTTCTTTTTCAATTATGGAGGCTAGTATTAAGACATCTTTACGGGATTTTAGAGGAGAATTAGCCGGAAGTTTTTGCATTACTCCATCTAACGCTAATGACATTTCTAGGCGCATTTTATCAATAATACTTTCTCTTTTATCACCATAAGAATAAAAATAAGTAGAAGGCATTAGATACCCTTCAGGAATTGTCATTGATATTGTACCACTTAGCAGTGGTTCCTTACTAATTTTATCGATTATTTCATGCACAGTAGATCCTTCTGGAATAACTAAACGATGAATTATTGATTTGCCGGCAGCCAGTTTTCTTATGACTTGGAGAGGGGATATTCCATAAGTAAAATCATATTCACCGCTTTTTAGCGGTCTAAATAATGTATATAGTTTACTTATGATAGAAAAAACTGTAGGATTTTTAATTATACCTGATTCAGCTAGTAGACTGCTTATTTCGTTAGTAGATAATCCTGGATGGACTAACACAATTGTTTTGTCATTTAATGGGCCAGGGGTATATAAGTAGTTACTAAAAATATTAATGACAGTGGTAAGAATTAGAATAAGAAAAATAATAAAATATAACACTGTTTTTAATAATTTTGTGAACGCCATTTTATATATATTTAATAAACAATAATTACTATCTAGAGGATTATTTACTGCTTTTTATTAACTAAACTAGGTTCACAAAATTATGCATTGAAGTTGGAAATATATGGTATATTTCCACGCTTACACTTTCTGGATTTTTTCAGTTTCAAGATGCTCTTCAAGTAAGTTTTTAGTTTCGTTATTTTCATGATCTTTTAGCATATAACCACGTCCCCATACAGTTTCTATATAATTAACGCCACCTGAGGCATCAGCTAGTTTTTTACGTAATTTACAGACAAAAACATCGATAATTTTAATTTCAGGTTCATCCATACTGCTATATAAGTGATTTAAAAACATTTCTTTTGTTAGAACTGATCCTTTGCGCATAGCTAAAAGTTCTAAAATAGCATATTCCTTGTTTGTTAAATGGACTTGTACCCCATTTACTTCCACATTTCGTGTATCAAGATTTATTGCTACTTTATCGAACCTAACCACAGATTCAGAATGTCCCTTAGAGCGGCGAACGATTGCTTGTATCCTTGCAATTAATTCGTCTTTATTAAATGGCTTAGTTAAGTAATCGTCTGCTCCAAATCCTAATCCCCTGACTTTTTGGTCGACTGATGAGAGTCCAGATAAAATTAATATAGGAGTTTTAACTTTTGCTGATCTAAGCCTTAATAAGACTTGGTAACCGTCAATATCTGGTAACATTAAATCAAGTAGAATTATATCGTAATCATATATTCTTCCTATCTCTACACCTTCTTCTCCTACCTCGGCTGTATCACAAATTATTCCTTCGGCTGCTAATGCTAATTCAATTGATCTTGCAGTTGAACTATCATCTTCTATAAGTAGTACCCTCATTGTTATTATCTCCTTAACATAATTTTACTTTTTTTCATGATCTCATTACATTAATTAAAAATCAAGATTTTTTTACAACTTTATTAACTTTTTAATTATTTTTAATTACCTAATTATTTAAAAGCTAATTTTTGTTCCTAAAAACGTTAATACCCCATGGTTTTTGTTAGATTTAGCAGCATTGCTTCCTTCTTGTATATAGTTACCTTTTGCTTGATAAAAGTTGGTCTGAATATAGGTTTTAAGCCCTTTTGCTACGTCGTAATCTATCCCAAGAGAGGTTACATTCAATTTATTTTTTTTGTGATTACTGTGAAATTGACTTATACTAAAGGCATATTGTCCCATAGTATATTTAGCACCATAACCGTAGACGTAACTATCTCTGCTAATTAAGTCTACTTCTTTTGCTGTCAAGCTTTTATTATAATTTCCATATGCGGCTGAAAAGCTAATTTTTTCGTATGTTAAAATTCCACCAATGATGTAAGTGTTTAGATTTTTGAATTTAATACTGGATTTGGTATTATCAGCTTTGTTAAAGGCCTGGGTTTTTCCATGTTCCCCTACAAAAGAAAACTTTGCTTCTAATTTATCAGGAAATTTGCCGGTGTATGTAATGCCGTAAGAAATGCCATCCTTAATAACAAACTTATATTTTGGTGAAACAACAGGAGGGTTCTGTTTATCCACATTTATGTCATCGTGGCCCATATTTGAAGAATCAGGTATATAGGAAATACCCAATTGAATATGATGTTTTTCTGCTAACGCCATTTTAGGAGTAAAATAAGTAATTTTCCTTGAATAATCTGACTTTAAACTGGTCCTGGTTTTTGAATCTAAAAAACTGCAAAAATTAGTTATATATGGGATCAACTTTTCAGAAGGTTTTAAAGGATTGCTAGGAGAAGTTATGACTTTTGAATTCCAACCATTCCCAGGGCCACAAGATGCGCTATAACCGTTGATTCTCATTTTTTTTCCTGCACTTGATTCTGCTCCACCTTCTACTCTACCAAGCTTAGATTCTATATATACGAAAAAAGGTACAGCTCGATCATTTACCGATGTGTGTTCCAGACTTATTTTTGCTCCATACAAATTGCCGTTTTCAGCTATAAGTTGATAGTCTACGAATATATTTCCAGACGTATAAAAGCCAAATTCTTTATTACGGGTAGATACCATTCGTTGATCCGGATTACCGTTATTTTTGTAATGAATAGCTTGAAAATCGTAAATTCCTCCCATTTTTACTTTGTTTTCCATGGCTAATGAGGGATCGATCGACCAAGAAATAAAAATGCTTTTTATTAAAAATACTTTTGCTAATTTCTTTTTTATATTCATATCTACAATAACAGTAATAATTAAAATTTTTAAACATAAATTAATTTTAAGTATAAATTTCATTTAATAAAAACAAAATTTTCTTAACATATACACTATTAAAGGTTGTATTTGAATTTAAACTACAACCAAAAATAAATTTTGTCAAAGATGCTTTTTTATAAAATCAAAATTTTTATCATATATTTTCTTCATGAAGCTTTTTAGTGTATAAAGCTCCAAAATCTATTGGATCAATCATTAATGGTTGGAAACCACCATCCTGGGTTACGTCTGCTATAATTTTACGAGCAAAAGGAAATATTATTGCGGGACAATGGACGGCAAGAAGAGCTTGAATTTGTTCTTCAGGAACATTAACTAAATGAAATATCCCTGCATATTTTAAGTCTACTATAAAGAGGGTTTTATTCGTACTTGTTGCTTTTGCGCTAATAATTATTTCAACTTCAAAATATTCATTTTCAGGCATTCTTTGGATATTGAGGTCTAATGACAGATCTATATGGGGCAGGGTACCTGTATTAACAAGAGAAGCCGGAGCTCCTGGATTTTCAAAAGATAGATCTTTAATATATTGGGCATTTACTGAAATGTGAGGCAACTTTGTTTCTTCTGTAGAGTTCATTTTATTTTCTTTATTTTTTAATTTAACTGAATAATTTACTTTTATTTTGTACTTTTACGTTCTTGGTAAAGTAACGCCTTTTTGTCCCATATATTTACCAGCACGGTCAGAATATGATACTTCGCATGGTTCATTCCCAGAAAAAAATAAAAACTGGCATGCTCCTTCATCTGCGTAAATTTTGGCAGGCAAGGTGGTCGTATTGGAAAATTCGAGAGTAACAAACCCTTCCCATCCTGGTTCAAGCGGGGTAACGTTTACTATAATACCGCACCTTGCATAAGTTGATTTGCCAACGCATACTACTAAAACGTCTTGTGGAATTTTAAAATATTCAACCGTTCTACCTAACGCAAAGCTATTTGGCGGAATAATACAAACATCCGCTTCTTTGCTGACTAAACTTTGACTATCAAAATTTTTTGGGTCAACAATGGTAGTGTTAATATTTGTAAATATTTTAAATTCGTTTGATACTCTTGCATCATAGCCATAAGAAGAAACTCCGTACGATATAATTTTTTGGGCTCCGATTTCTTTTACTTGGGAGTTAACAAATGGCGAGATCATACCGTTTTTTACGGCTCTTTCCTTTATCCATTTATCTGACATTATTGGCATAAAATTTACCTAAATATATTAATAGGAAGATCCTTAAATTCTTGGCTTTGTTTAACAAATATGTACCTTCTATAAAAGTTTCTCGATTAATGCGAGTTATAACTTATTATTAATACTGGTTTTTCTTGTTAAGAAATTAATCAAGTGACAATTATAACACTAACTTGATTTTTTGGCTAGTCTAAGATGCTGTTTGGTGAGCTGCTTATTGATTGTATCTACTATAATATGCTAAATTAAGAGTGTATTTTTACTTAAACCTTTGGTTTTATATTTGATTTTTAGGGTGGTCTTTAAGTGTCTTTACTGTAACTATACTTAAAATGCATAAAACAAAAGGTTGTAAAGATGTTTAATAATCTAATAGTAGAAAAATAAGTAATTTGTTTTTAGGTGGTTCAATTATGAAAATTAATATAAAAAAATTAAACAAAATTGTGTTAATGACATCTGCCTTGCTTGGTTTTTCCAAAATGTCATTCGCTAATGAAGTAAAATCAGGTAGTATGCCTGTTATATCTGATTTAAAAGTAAAATTGTCTGGTTATGGACACTTTCAAGGGGGGTATAGAAATCAGAACCATCTCAAAGGTGACGATAAAAATGTATCTGCTAACAGAAAGTCTTTTGCCTTTTTTAACGAGGCAGCATTATTTGCCGATATATCTAATAAAGTTAACGATGTGATTTATGGTGGAAAAATAGTCCTAGTGCCAACAGCAAAAAGAAAAGGTTCTGCTACTTATAATGGTTCCCACATTTATTTGGAAAGTAGTTATGGGCGCGTAGAAGCCGGTTCTCCAATTGATGCAGCTAGCAATATGCTTATTGATAGTAGTGAAATTGCTTCTGCTACTGGTGGGGACTGGGATAGATATGCAAAGTTCGATTCTGCGGATTTAAAACAAGGTTATGATTTTGGTCCATCTTTTGCAACATTCGGTGAATTTTTCCTTGATAGTAAGCTACTGAGTACTGTTGAAAACCGCCCTTATAGTAACGAACCAGGTAGAAGAATATCACACTACACCCCAAAATTTGATTTTGGCAAGGGTGCAAAGGTACAGGTGGGTATTTCTTATACTCCTGATTCCTCCAATACCGGTGCTGATGATCCGAATAAAAATTCAACAGGTGTTGAGATAAAAAAGATAGGCAGAAATGGTGTAGCTACTAATGAGTACTTTAAGTTTGATAAATCGGTAAAAGATGCAATTTCAGGTGGTGTTGTTTTAGAGCAGAATATATCAGATGGTGTTGATCTGAAATTGGCTTTAACCGGTGAATATGGTAAAGCTTCTAAAGTAGAAAAGTTCCGTAATGATGATGCAAGTAATTCCGATCCTAAAAAGGCCGATCCTGCACGCCAAACATCTATACCTTTAAATAATAAAAAATTGAAAGATTTGAAAACCTATAATATAGGAGCTATCTTAAATGCTGGGAATTTTTCTTATGCAGCTTCTTTTGGATCTTTGGGTAAAAGCTTAACTACTCCTGAATTCCATAAAACAGGTAGAGAAACTACTTATTATACTGGGGGAGTTGCTTATAAACAAGGGCCATTTACTACCAGCCTAACATACTTCCGTTCAGACCAGTATAAAAATACTGTAGATTGTGTTACCATTGGTACTGACTATAAACTAGCACCAGGATTTAAACCTTATGCTGAGATATCTGGTTTCAGCTTGAAAGGAAAACCTGAGTATGATAGAAGCCTTAAGAAAAAGAAAAGTCGTGGAACTATAGCTTTAATAGGTGCTAAGTTAAGTCTGTAATTTTATATTAGCGCTACTAACTTAAAGATTAGAAATAAGCCAAGTAACAACTTGGCTTATTTTTTTACTTAATAAAGCATAAATATATAACAGATATAGCTGTGTAGAATTTTTTGTGATAAAAATGGGTACTAGCTCAAAAGAGCGGCAAGTTAGTATATTTTCCTATTCGAACATAACTGGGTTTGTATTATATAACTTAAGGACAAATTCTTTCCTTTTTATTACCTTGCTTACCAGATTATATGCCATATTTGAAATACCGCTAGTTTATGTGATTTTTGAACAGATGAGTATATTTTTGCTTCTTTTTAGACAACAAGGTAAGTTAAATTATCAATGTTCTATTAGCGACTTGGGTAATTGTCTGCAGATTTACGTTGCTTGCAATTTTAAAGATATTAATTAGCTTTTTATTTAAAGCCGCTTATGTAAAAAGTTTTTACAACGAGTTTAAGAATAAAGTTTTAAGAAGCAGAATCATTGGTTTTATAGTTGACGGCTTAATGAAGAAATATATAATCGGCCTGGTTTTGATCTTAAAAGTGGTGTTTTTTATGAAGAATATAATTTGTGGTCTCGTATTGAGTGTAACATTTTTAAATGCTGCATATGCTGAAGATGTTTTGGATAATCATATGGATAGATATGTATATATTGGTACTGAGTTTGGGCTTTCCGATCCGATAAAAAAATCTTTTAGGCATCAAGAATCAAAAACCAAAATGAGATTAAAAAAATCTCACATGTATGGTGGGAGAATAGGATATAGTTTTTATCCTAATATGATGGTAGAAATTTCTGGTACTCATCAGCCCAAATATAGGATGGCATATAGATTACCGGGAGGAGGTGGTATTCCAGAAACACCTGGAATTACAAAGGTTTCTGCCAATACATTTACTCTAAATTTGATCTATGAAATGCAAAAGATGAAATTATTAGCCGTTAAACCTTATGTTATTTTTGGCGCCGGTGTGGCCAAAATTTCAGTTAAACCAACTATTTCTTACTTACCTACTGATTTTTTAGGGGTAGGAACCGGTAATATTCCTTATTTTAAAATAAAGAAAAATAATCAAAACTGTTTTGCCTGGCAAGCAGGGCTAGGGTTCAGTAAGGATATTACTGATAAGCTAGCTATTGACTTTGGTGCAAAAATGCAAGTGGTCAATAATATTAAGGTAAAGTATCAAAAATTAAATAGTAACACAAATTCTTTCGACGAGGCAAGTCCTATTAAAAAGACTATAGGTGTAGGAGAATTCACTATGGGTTTGACTTATAAATTTCCTCTAAGATAAAAATAGTAATAATTAAACGGTTATTATACTATCTGGACTTGAAAATTTAATTCAAAGAACTGGTTATATATAGCTTTAGTGCCTTCAATTATGAAATTTATTTTAATCCTACTTATTAAATTTTATCAATTTTTTATTTCACCATGGCTGGGTAGAAATTGTAGGTTTTATCCAACTTGTTCCGAATATGCATATGAATCGATAAATACTCATGGTACAATAAAAGGGTTATTTTTTGCTTTAAAAAGGCTATTAAAATGCCATCCTTTCTGTGACGGAGGCTATGACCCAATACCTAAAAAAACTGAGCGATAATATATTATCAGGTAGGGAACTTGTAAAGTCTCGCTTGGAGGAAATGCCAAGTCAATCGGGTGTATATCGTATGCTAGATATAGATAAAAAAATTATTTATATTGGCAAAGCGAAGAGCCTTAAAAACCGTTTAAAACAATATACCGGAGATCTTGAAGGTAAAAATTCAATCATGATTTCCCTAGTATATTACCTGGAATATAGTGTTACTGACTCGGAATCGTCAGCACTTTTGCTTGAAGGACAATTAATAAAAAAGTTTAAACCTCAGTTCAATATTTTATTAAAAGATGATAAATCTTTTCCTTATATTAAACTGCGGCTTGATCATGACTTTCCTCAATTAATTAAATATAGAGGTAGAGATCTTAAAGAAGGAAAATTTTTTGGTCCATTTGCTTCTGTTAAACAGGTAGAAATTACTTTACTAGAGCTACAAAAAATATTTAAATTGAGGTCATGTTCTGATCCCTATTTTTCGTCTCGGAAAAGGCCGTGCCTTCAATATCAAATAAATAGATGTTCTGCTCCTTGTACCAGCAAGATATCCAAAAAAGATTATGATGAACTTGTAGAACAGGTAAAAACTTTTTTATCAGGAAAAAACAAATCCTTACAAAATCTTCTTGCTCAAAAAATGCAATCGTTAAGTGAAGAATTAAATTTTGAAGAAGCAGCAAAAATACGTGACCGTATAAAGGCTTTAAGCTATATACAGTTGAAAGCTGAAACTACTGGCTTCATAAAAGACACAGATCTAATTGCTATAACGGAGCTTAATGGCGAGTATTGTGTGCAGCTTTATATTTACAGGGCAGGGCAGCCTTGTGGTAATCACCCTTGTTTTCCTGAGCATACTCAAGGCCAGAATATTTCTGAAATATTGGAAGCATTCATCATGCAATTGTATCAAGATAAAATTCCTGCTGAAAACATAATTTTAAGCCATTTTATTAATGATCCTAACCTTTTTGCAAAAGCACTAAAAGAGTTACACGGTATAAATATTAAAATAGAAGTTTCAAAAAAATCTGGGCCAAATGCTAATCTTATGCAAATTGCTTTGGAAAATGCAAAAATTGCATTAGAACAACATCTAAAAAATTCTGCTAAAAACCGATATGCGCTGGAAGAAGTTCAAAAATTATTTAATTTGCCATCTTTACCAAGTCGTATTGAAGTTTATGATAATAGCCATATACAGGGTTCATTTGCTATAGGTGCGATGGTTGTTGCAGGTAATGAGGGTTTTGATAAAAAGGAGTATCGGTTATTTACCATAAAAGAGCAGTCCCAAAATATAGGAGGCGGAGATGATTATGCAATGCTTAGGGAAGTTTTAACCAGAAGGCTTACTAGGTTACGAAATGAGCCATATAGATTACCTGACTTAATGATAATAGATGGCGGCACATGGCATATGAACATAGTAGAGCAAGTACTGGAAAAATTTAGTTTAAGTATACCATTTGTATGCATGTCTAAGGGAGTAGATAGAAATAGTGGGAGGGAACAATTTCATAGGCCAAATCAAGAGGTATTTACTTTAGATAAAAACTTACCGGTAATGAAATATCTACAAATTTTAAGAGATGAGGCACATAATTTTGCTATAAAAAACCACCGTAAAAAACGTTCAAAAGCTATAAAGATTTCTTCTCTAGATAATATTCCGGGAATTGGTGAAATGCGGAAGAAAGCATTGCTAAGTTATTTCGGATCTTTTGCTGCCGTGTCAGATGCTAATGTTGATGAATTAACAAAAGTAGAAGGAATAAACAAAGAGCTGGCCCAAATTGTATATGAGGCACTGCGTAAATAAAAAACAGTTCGTTTGACAAGTAATGATAAATTACATAGTATTTCCCAATAATTTTTTAGGGAACTAAATGGAGTCTAACCAGCTGTATCTTTTTAAAGATAGAAGATTCTTACCAATATTTATTGTACAGTTCTGCGGATGCCTAAATGATAGTATTTTAAAAAATGCTCTTATAATTTTAATTACATTTAAAATAGCCCAGAGTCTAAGTATAGCACCTTATATGTTGGTTATGCTTGCTAATGTTTTGTTTATAGCTCCTTTTGTGTTATTTGCGAGCTTAGCAGGGCAAATAGCAGATCGTTATGAGCGAACTATTATTGTTAAGATCATAAAATTTACAGAAATAAGTATAATACTCCTTTCAGTTTATGGTTTTTACAGTGTAAATCTAGTTGTTTTATTCGTTGCTCTAACTTTAATGGGGATACATTCTACTTTTTTTGGACCAATTAAATACAGCGTGTTGCCTGACCACTTAAAAAAACAAGAATTACTCGGAGCTAATGGTTACATAGAGGCTGGGACTTTCATGTCCATAATGCTCGGTACTATAATAGGCGGGTTCTATAATTTTGAAAATAAATTAGTTATTGGGTTGGCAGTTATTGTATCATTTGTAGGTTTTATAGCTAGTTTTTTTATGCCAGCTTCTGGTAATACTAATCCTAATATTAAAATTAATCTAAACATTATAAAGGAAAACATTAATATCGTAAGATATGCTTATTCAAAAAATAAAGTATATTTAGCTATTTTAGGTATTTCGTGGTTCTGGTTTATTGGAGCAGCCATTTTAGCTCAGATACCACTTTTAGCAAGAGATACCTTGGGGGCTGATGAAAGTGTAGCTAATTTGTTTCTAGTCGTGTTTTCCGTAGGTGTAGGTGTAGGGGCATTTGGATGTAATAGGATTTTGGCTAATAATATTACGACCAAATATGTTTTTATTTCAGCTATTGGAATAAGTATTTTCTGTATTGATCTATATTTTGCGACAAGAATTGCCGAGATTAGTTATAACCCCGAGCATTTAAAGAGTATTTATGAATTTTTATCGAAATTACATTATTGGCGCATATTATTTGATCTTTTCTGTCTTTCTGCAATTGGTGGCTTTTACGTAGTACCGTTATTTGCTGTTATGCAGTATTTTTCTTCCCCTGCTCATAGGAGCCGGGTAGTAGCTGCAAATAATTTAATAAATTCATTTTTTATGGCTGGTTCTACGGCTATATTATCCTTACTTTTTTATATGAAATTTTCTATACCGTCGGTAATTTTAACGATAAGTATTTTAAATTTTATTGTTGCTCTTCATATTTATAAGTTGATTCCTAATAGTAAAATAATCTCCCTCAAATTGCTACAAGCAATCTTTAGGTTAATTTTCAGCTTATTTTACCAAGTCGAGGTAAAGGGCATGGAAAATTATCGAAAGGCAGGAAAAAAAGCAGTGATAATTGCAAACCATTTATCCTATATTGATCCTGTTTTGATAGCTACTTACATACCTGAGAATATCCAATTTGCTATTAATTTAGGAGTTTCTAAAGAATGGTGGGTAAGACCTTTTCTTAAATTAGCCCGTACCTATCCTATTGACCCGAATAATCCTATGGCGATTAAGAGTTTAATTGAGGAAGTAAAAAAGAATAAAAAAATTGCAATTTTTCCTGAAGGGAGAATTAGCCTTACAGGTGCTCTAATGAAAGTGTATGAAGGTCCGGCTATGATTACCGATAAAGCTAATGCTACAATTCTGTCAATAAGAGTAGACGGTACGCAGTTTACTTGTTTTTCAAAAATCCGGAAAACGCTAAAAACTAGATTTTCTTTAAGAAGAAAAATTACTATTACTATTCTTTCTCCTGTTAAAATTGATCCTTCAGAAACTCTTAGCAGCAGGGATAGAAGAAAATATATTGGTCAAGCTCTTTATGACATAATGAGGGACATGATGTTTGAGAGCTCGGATTACAAGGAAACTTTATTTCAATCCTTGATTAATTCTGGGAAACTGTTTGGAATGAATACAAAGATATTGGAAGATATAGAAGGAAATGAAGTAACCTATCGATCTATGATTTTTAAATCATTTATTAGCGGTGATTTAATTAAAAAACAAACAAAAATTGGAGAAAAAGTAGGGTTAATGCTACCCAACATGGTTAGTAGTATAATTAGTTTATTCGCTATCCAATCCATTGGAAGGATTCCAGTTATAATCAACTTTACTGCTGGATTAGAAAACATCGTTTTAGCTTGTAACACGGCTACAATTCAAATTATTTATACTTCTAGAAAATTTCTAAAAACAGCAGAATTAGAAGGGCTAAGAGATTCGTTACTTAAGCATGGAATAAAGCTTATATACTTAGAAGATTTGAAAGCAAATATTACTCCTTTATTAAAAATAAAAGCAACCATTGCCAGTATATTTCCAGAACATTATTATAAATATATTTGCCCTAAAAAAGACGATACACTACCGGCACTAATACTATTTACCTCCGGTACCGAGGGTAAATCAAAAGGAGTTGCTTTGTCTCATAGGAATATACAGTCTAATCGCTGCCAAATGCTTGCTATAATCGATTTTAACCCTCACGATTTGGCTTTTAATCCTCTGCCGCTGTTTCATAGTTTTGGTTATACCGGGACAATAATTATGTTGCTTAGTGGTGTTAAGACATTCTTATATCCCTCGCCACTACATTATAGAATAATTCCTGAAGTTATTTATGATGTAGGTGCCACAATAATGTTTGGAACTGATAGCTTTTTAGCTGCTTATGCTTCTTCTGCTCATCCATATGACTTTTATTCAATGAGGTATGTTATAGCGGGAGCAGAAAAGCTTAAGGAGCAAACAAGACAAATGTGGCTTGATAAATTCGGCATCAGAATACTTGAAGCTTACGGCGCAACTGAAGCAGCTCCTGCAATAGCTGTAAATACTCCGATGTATTATAAATCAGGTTCAGTGGGTAGATTTTTACCGAAAATTGAATATTTTTTTAAACCGTTTAAGAATATTCAAAATGGAGGAAAGCTTTGCGTTAAAGGGCCGAATATAATGCTTGGTTATATAAAACCTGAGAATCCAGGGGTAATAGAAGCACCATTTGTAGAAAAATTAGGTAATAATTGGTATGATACCGGGGATATAGCAACTATTGATAAAGATGGTTATCTAACAATTTTAGGAAAGGAAAAACACTTTGTTAAGATTACAGGAGAAATGGTCTTACTAAGTAAATAAACTTGGGCAGGAGTATGTTCAGAAAAATTTACAAGGCATGAAATGATAGAAATTAATGATAGAAATTTGATAAGTTTCGGGTAAAGGTAATTGGCAATTAAAAAATAGGCCCGATGAGATTATCAGAAATAAGCAGGATGGATTATTAACGGAAATAGAGGCCGGTTCGGATTTGGCAGAAAATCTATCTATGTTAATTTTAACTCAAGAAGAGGTAAATAAATTATCAACCTCAGCTTACTTACGGTTAATAGAAAATTATGAAATTAAAATTGTTGGCAAAAAATTCCTCAATATCCTTAACAATATCTATACAAAAAGATCGATAAATTATGAGTTTCCAAAATAGCAAACTATCTAATGGCATAAATGTTGTAACGTTTAATATGCCGCATGTAAGTTCCGTTTCAATAAATATTATCGTTAAAGTTGGTAGTAGGTATGAATCTAGTCAAGAATCCGGGATTTCTCACTTTCTTGAACATATGGCATTTAAAGGTACAGAAACTCGGACTGCTGAGGAAATAGCTAAGGAGTTTGATGTAATAGGTGGTTATTTTAATGCTTATACTAGCCGTGAGCATACAGTCTATTATAGCAAAGTTTTGAATGAAAATTTTGATAAAGCCCTCGAAATTCTTGCGGATATTTTACAAAATTCGTTATTTATGCAGGCAGATATAGATAAGGAATTAAGTGTTATTATGCAGGAAATGGCAAGTGTTAATGATAATCCCGATGAGTTGGTTTATGAAAAATTCTACTCATTAGCTTTTGAAGGACAACCAATTAGCAAGTCTATACTGGGTGATGCAAAAAATTTAGCTAAATTCAAAAAAGAAGATTTTTTAAATTTTTTAAGAAAATATTATACTGCTGAAAATATATATATTTCAGTAGCAGGTAATATTTCTCACGATAAAGTAATAAATTTAGCAGAAAAACACTTTTTATTAATAGGACCTTCTTTTGGTTTACCTAAAATAGTTCCGGCTAAGTATAAAGGTGGTTTTGTTCATACCAAGAAAGTTCTTGAACAAACATCAATTGCTCTGGGATTTGAAAGTGTTCCATATTCTAATGTAACTGAATTTTATTATGCCCAGATTTTATCTGTTATTTTTGGTGGTAGTCTCTCTTCAAGGTTATTCCAACGGGTAAGGGAAACTCTTGGGCTAGCTTACTCAGTTGGTAGTTTTAATAGCTCCTATTATGATAGTGGGATATTCAGCATTTATGCTGGCAGCGATCATCAAAATGTAGAAAAACTACTTGATAATTTAATAATTGAAATAAATAAAATTCGAGAACACATTTCAGAAGAGGAATTACAGAGGGCTAAATCACAAATTAAGACGAGCATTTTAATGGCAGAAGAGCGTCCTGAATATAAATCGGAAGAAATCGGCAAAAATTTTGCTCTTTTCGGGAAATATTTTTCCGCTGATGACGTCCTTGACGTAATAATGAACATAAATACCCGTAACTTAACTGAATGTGCTGAGAAGATTTTTGCTTCAAAACCGACCTTATCGATTGTAGGGGAGATACCAGAGAGTTTTAATTTTAACCTGTTTAAATTATCAAATTAAATTACTATTAAAATGAAATTATCCTATATTTAGGCTTTTAGTTTTCGAAGCTTTAAAAAAGCTTGCTCAAAAAAATATAATTACTATAAAATGTTTTATTTCTTAATTTATGCCTAATTCTAATATTTAAACTAATGAAAGAAAAAATTTATACCGGTTCAAGCAAAACTCTTTATCAAGCTGATGAAGATTACGCTCTTATTATGTCATTTAACGATACTTTAAAATTGCAAGATAAAAGCTCAATAGTAATATCGGGTAAAGGGGCTATTAACAACAGCATTTCTGCATTTTTAATGCAAAAACTAGAATTAATAGGGGTAGAAACACATTTTTTTCAAAAAAATAATATGCGTCAGCAATTAGTACAATTCGTAGATGTATATCCTGTTCAAGTCCATGTATCTTCTTTAGCTTCAGGTAGATATGTTACGGATTTCGGTATGGAAGATGGTTTTGTTTTTGATTCCCCTATCATAGATTTTAGAGTAAAGAACGGTGATTTAAACTATCCTATTATTAATGAGCATCAGATATATAGTTTTTCATGGTTAAGTAAAAAAGAAATAAAGAATTTAAAAAAAGTAGCTATTAGGGTACACGATTTCCTTACGGGTTTTTTTGCCGGTGTCGGTATAAGGCTGGTTGATATAAAATTGGAATTTGGCAAAGTTTTTAATGGTGAGGACTATATAATAATGCTTACCGATGAAATCTCTCCTGACACCTGTAAATTATGGGATATGTATAATAATGAAAAACTCTGTTATGAAATAGCAGAAAATAATCCTGATCTTGTTATTAATGCTTATCAGGAAGTTTTGAAAAGGTTGAATATTAAAGCAGATGTATAATGGGTGAATTTATATTTCCTGATTTAGGGGCATAAATATGGATAAATCGGTAAAATTATATATATTTTTCTGCAGTTTATTTTGTACTGTTGTGATTACCGGTAATTTGATTTTTCAAAAATTTGTTACAGTTAATATCTTATCTCTAGAATTTGAACTTTCTGTCGGTGTCCTCTTATACCCAGTTACTTTTCTAATTTCTGATTTAACTGCCGAGTTCTATGGTAATAAATACGCAAACCATATGATAAAAATGTCAGTTTTATGCAGTTTTATCATTATGGGGCTAATTATGATAGGCGATTATTTTCCGGCAACTTCTTGGTCAAATGTTGACGATAATAGTTTTCATAAGATGTTTAGTGTATATGGTATAGCTTCAATTGCTTCAGTAGTGGCCACTTTTTTTGCTCAACTATTGGATGTTAAAGTTTATTCCTATTTAAAAACTTTGACCGATTCAAAGCATTTATGGTTACGAAATAACCTTAGTACAATACTTGCGCAAATATTAGATACGATATTAGTATTAACTATACTTTGTTTAGCTGATATTTTAGCTTGGGAAAACTACTACAAGGTAGCAACTAATTCGATTGTTTTTAAAGTAATAGCAGCTCTTGCAGATACACCTTTTTGTTATTTTGGACATTATCTAATTAGAAAATTTATTATAAAACCAAAAGCTTAGATTCAATTTTAGATTCAATTATTTATACAGTTAATAACCTATCAATTGATATACACCATAAATTATATGAAAGATAGTATAGAATATGTTAACCCTGATGTAGTTTATCCAATTGAAAATTGGTATAGAACATGTTTTTTAAAAAATATTATAACTAACCCACAAATTATAGTGGATGATTATACCTATTATGATGATACGGAAGACGTGTATAATTTTGAAAAGAATGTATTATACCTTTTTGATTTTATCGACGATAAGCTAATAATCGGCAAGTTTTGTCAAATTGTTAGCGGCGTACGTTTTATAATGAACGGGGCAAATCATGCAATGCAGGGTATCTCTACTTATCCTTTCGAAATTTTTGGCAAAGGTTGGAGTAATGCTCCAAGTAATGATTTAAACAAAGGTGATACGGTAATCGGTAATGATGTATGGATTGGTAATTCAGCTACTATTATGCTGGGCATTAAAATCGGTCATGGTGCTATTATCGGAACTAATGCTTTAATTACCAAAGATGTTACGCCTTATACAATAGTAGGAGGTAATCCAGGAAAATTAATAAGAAATAGATTCAAGCACAAAACTATAGATTTTCTTTTAGAACTTGCCTGCTGGGATTGGCATATAGAAAAAATTACTAAACACGTAAATGCTATTGCTAGCGGAAATTTAGAAACCTTAAGAGCTCTATAAAGAAATACAATTACTAATATAGTTGTATTTTATCTAAAAATGTGTTAATAAAGAGCGCTGATTTTGTGCCAAAAATTATTCAAGCCTTAGAAGCAAAAATTATAAAAGTTTATCAAATAAAGTAATTATGCCTACCGCAGAAAAAAATAGAGTTATTTCATTTTTAATATGGCTATTGATAACAATTTTTTATTGCTATCAATGCGTATTACGTTCCTTACCTAATATTATTAGTCATGATGTAATGTCAAATTTTAATGTTGGTGCGAGTGAATTTGGTTCTTTTTCTGGTCTTTATTATATAGGTTATGTTTTCCTTCATATTCCAATAGGGATAGCAATTAGCAGAATTGGAGCAAGGGCTATATTGCCTATATGCATAGCTCTAACTGCCATAGGTTTATTGCCGCTGATTTATTCCCTAGGTTGGAGTAGTGCTTTAATCGGAAGAGTTCTTACGGGGATAGGTTCTTCTGCCGCAGCTGTTGGAGCGCTGCAGATATTTAGAATTATATATCCTGCAAAATTTGCTAGAATGTTAGGGTTAATGGTTTCGGTAGGGTTAATTGTAGCAGTATATGTTGGAAATCTAATTGTGCCCGTTATTGCGTCAGTTGGGCTTGAGGCTACTTTGAAGGTATTACTATATTCTGGCCTAATACTTGCCACCCTTACCTATTACATCATGCCCAAATCAACAGAGGAAAAATCAGAGCGTAATCTTATTTCAGATGTTAAATCAGTAATTTGTAATTATAAATTATTACTTACTAGTTTTTTTGCGGGATTAATGGTAGGTCCTATGGAAGGTTTTGCCGATGCTTGGGGTAGTGCATTTTTAATAAATATCTATGCTATTGATAAGGTATATGCCGATTACTTGATTTTATCCATATTACTTGGAATGAGCGCAGGCTGCGTTATATTACCGTATGTTGCGGATAAAACAGGTTATTATTTTGGGGTGACAATTACTTCTGGAATAGTTTTGATTCTCTGCTTTTATTATATATTAAATGGAGTCGCTAGCGTTGGTATCCTAGATTATGTTTGTATTATTATCGGTGTTTTTTCTGCTTATCAGGTGGTTATGCTTGCTAAAATATCTACTTTTGTTTCTGAAGAAAGAAGTGGGTTAGCTGGAGCTGTTGCTAACATGATTATTATGGCTTTTGGGTGGTTTTTTCATAATTCGATAGGGCTCTCTTTAGACAGTTGTTTATGGGACGGCGCAATTGTTGACGGTGTAAGACAATATAGTAACGATGCTTTTATAAAAAGCATTTCAATTATTCCGAGTGCCATAATTGTTGCTATAATTGGTTTATCGGCTATAGCAATAACAACCATAATAAGAGCACGAACTCTCAAAAAAGCAAATTACTAATATCTGCTTAATTTGGTAATCAATATTAAATTTGCCTTTAAAGGTTATCTTTCTTTGTGGGACTTGTTTGATATTACCATAGCTTTTTCTCTATTTTTCTTAAAAATTCTTACATATTTAGCGGAGTCTCGTAATGCTACTATAGCATCGTTGCGACAACTGCTATTGAATTGAACTGTTTTTACAACTAATAATTTTAATTTAAAACAACTTACTGTCATACTCAATAGTCGTTATATTCTTTAATAACTCAAGATCGGCCGGTTTCAGGCATTAAAGAAGATAATTTTCGATCACAATTATTTAAGAAGGACGGATGTGTCGTTTATTAAGCAAAAAATAGATAAAGGTCTTTATAACGCTTTGTCAGAAGACTTTATACCTATCGCATGCCATTATGATAAAAATACTTTACTTACTAAAAACGGTGAACTATTACAGATTTTGCAGATTAATGGTATTAACTCAGAAAGGATTAGTAAGCAACTTTCCAACCTTCGAGGAGTTGTAAGAAGTGCTATTAGAAATAATGTTGAAGGAGATAAACTAGCTTTTTGGATTCATACAATATAAGACGTAAAGCAAATCTTGATGATACCGCACCCTACAATAACGTATTTTCAGCAAATATTCATGAGATATGGAAAAACAAAAATTATTGGCATGATAAGTTTGTTAATTGTTTATACATTAGTGTTCTTCACGACGCCCCAGAGCTAAAACTGAAGAATTTTAATTCGCTAATTAATTCACTTTCGGCTAGTAAAATTGTAGATTTTGAAATTAGCTATTTTGCTAAAGCAGTTAAAACTTTGAGTGCAACTGTTGATAAGTTAATATTGGATCTGGAAGAGTATGGAGCTGAAAAACTAGGCATTAGAATAGAAGAAGAGCACTGCTATTCTGATTTGATGTTTTTATTTAGAAGAATTATGCAGCTTAATGAAGAGCAGTGTATATTGCCGGTGACCGATATTTCAATTGCCCTTTCTTCTCATCAGTACACAGTTGGTAATGACATGATAGAAGTAATAGGTGATAATGGTAAAAAATTTGCTGCGTTGCTATCTATAAAAGAATATCAAGAGGTATCTTCCGATGCTTTAGATAAATTTTTGCAGATTCCTGTAGAAATGGTTGCAACTGAAGTTTTTTATTTTGTTGATAAAAGTAAAGTAACCCTATTATTTACAGAACAGGCTTATATAGCCGATATTGGCGGTGATACTGAGCTAAAATCTCTTAGCGGTTTAGATAAAATTTTACAAGAAACTGATGATAAAAATTATTTTTGCCATCAACAAATATCCTGTATGATAATAGGAGATGATGCTAAACAACTTAACAAACAAGTTAAACAAGCTTCTGATACACTTGCAAAAATTGGGATAGTGCATGTAAGAGAAGATATTAATTTAGAAAAAACTTTTTGGGCGCAATTACCTGGAAATTTTGCTTTTCTTTCTAGAATGTCACCAACAATTTTAGATAATACTGCAGCACTTGCTTCACTCCATAATTTTCCTACCGGTAATCAATATAATCCATGGGGTAGGGCCATTACTTTACTTAGAACTGAGAGGGGGAACACCTTATTTTATGAATTTTCATGATACTGAAGGGAATAGTAATACTTGTATCTTGGGAGTGGAAAAGTCAGGACGGACCACTTTGCTTAATTTTTTACTTTCAGAAGCTGATAAATACAAACCGACTATACTCCATATAGTTGATGACTCAGATTCTAGCCTTTATATAAAAGCTAAAGGAGGCACATGGATTCAGAAGGATAAAAATTTGTTTAATCCTTTATGTTTGGAAGATAATGAAAAAAACCGTGCTTTTTGTTTTACATTTTTTACAATTTTATCAAAACATCATTTTGATCCTCTAAAAGAGCCGGAGTTAGCTTTGCTAAAGGTAATTAGTGACCAGATTTTTACAATTCCTAAGGAGAAACGAAAATTATTACTCTGGCCTTTAAATATTGAACATTATATAGTAGCATAAGCTATTTCTTTCTTTTTAAAATAATTTTGAATTTTTATACCATTAAACTGAATTTGTGTTAAATAGGACCGTACATTAATTGTTAAATCTTTTACTGATTTTAGTACTCGAAAATTATTGGAGTTAGCTTTGACATCTTGGTTTACAAGTTCTTATGGATTCATATCAGGACAATATGATGGTAAATAAAACAATTCTAGCTTGTCCTTATGTCTTTCTACATAAGCTTTTACCTTTTTACTGTGATGCACTCTATGATTATCTAATATCAAAAATATTTTCTGCTTAATTTGTCTGATAAGTCTACCTAAAAATTCAATACACTTTTTGCTGGTAAAATTATCTTCAAATACCATCCAGTTCATAAACCCTTGCGGACTAATAGCAGCTAGCATATTACATTTAAATCTTGAACCACTTCTCTTGATTGCTGGGGTCTTGCCTTTAAGACCATATGTTTTACCTCGATTATCTGTTGATTGTATCCCCATTTCATCTCCCCAATAAATTCTAGCACTTTCTTTCATTGCACGAGACTTGATTTCTGGATATGTGACTGTTAACCATGCTTTTATCTTCTCTGGATTACGTTGATAGGCTGATTTAATTGGTTTTTGAGACGTAAAACCCAATCTATTCATAATTTTTCTTATAGAACGCCTGTTATACTGATAAAGGTAATTGGATTCTATATATTCTTGTACCACTTTACTATTCCATAACGTACAATCCATTCCCAATTCATCAGGTGTATGTGATAAAATTTTAGATTTTAATTCCTCTTCTTGATTTTTACTGATTTTAGATCCTGTTCCTACCTTTACTCCTCGCTTCTTATAGCGAAAGCTTTCTTCCTTAGAAATTTTGTACTCTTTAAGATATTTCCATATAGAACTCCTAGAAAACCCAAAGGTAATAGATGCTTGTTTCTTGCTTATTCCATGTATAACTATTGCTTCCACTGCTTTCTTTCTTAATATCTTGAGATCGCTTGGTGATAATTTTTTATTAGACATTTTGTTATTACTCTTGATACAATATCATTATATCATTTCTCTAATGTTAGTTCAATATTTAAAGGCCGGAGTAATATCTACAGTAATTGAAGCCATAGAGGATTCTGAAAGTGGCCAAATTATAAAAAGACGTTTACAGGAATATATTGAAGGTGGATTATGTTATGAAATTTTTGAATCGGCAGAAGAGACAATAGTTAATCCTGGAGAGATATTAGCAATTAATGTTCAACAATTTGATGATGTGGAATATAAAAAGAAATATTTTCCAAAAGAGGTTAAATTTGTTGCAGAATTTGAATATGGATTAAATACGATGCGTAGTGTTAAGGCGGCTATCGTATACTTTATGCAAAATTTGTTAGTAAAAATTGGCGAAGGCCCGAAATTTTTGCGATTGATAATATGGCAGCAATATTTAATTTGAGGTGCTATTCTTCAATTCTTTCGGATATATCACAAAACATTGCTTCTGCTAATGGTGTTTTTTGTTAATACGATAAATATACGTATATTAGAGGATATGTATAAAAATAGCCATGGATTAGACTGGCTCAATCTAATGGGGACTCAGATAATCATACCGCCTGAATTTAAAATACCTAATCTAGAAAGTATGCTCCAATTAACCCCTGCTGAAGCAAAGAAATTAGCTACTTTAACCATTAATACTAGGATGTTTTTGATAAAACAGGATGGAAGAATAATTGCAGCTGAACTCAGTATCGGTGGCTTACAAGGGATGACAAGATTTTTATCATCAAGAAAATTAGAAATAGAAGTCTATGAGAAAATTATAAGACAATATCCTAGTAACCAACCGGAAGATTGGGTAGGGCCACTCTATGACGAATTGAATAATATTACATAAGGTGGGATAGTGATAAAAAGATCCATTTTAATTATTTTATTGCTAATTACTAACCCTATTACTACAGCTAATGCTGGATTCTGGGATGCAGTAGGTGCTTGTTTTACAGATCCTTGTAATTGTGGTGATAGTGATAAAACAAGAAAGGAATATTGGAACGATGTATTGAGATGGTCATACAAAAGTGTTGATAGAGATAGTGTTTGTCCTCCCTGGAACAAAGAATCTGGAAGAGATGATCACACATGTTTGATTCAGAAGGGTTATCCTGGTTCCTGGATAGGTTATTACGAGAATTTATGTGGTGAAGAGACACCTGATAGTAGTTATATGAGTCCCAAAATTAGGGTTAGAGGCCAACAATGTAACGCTTTGCCTTGTTGGACAACAGACAACACTCTGAATTGGGATGGTCAGTGTGTAACCTTGGCTAGCGGATATGGGATACCGCTGCACAGAATGTGTGCTAGAGTTGCTATTCCTGCCGGTTTATCTCCTAATTTTCCTCAAGATCTTGGATATACTGTGGGTGTACATCTAGATTTTAAAGGAAAAACAGTTCCTGATGATCCAGTAATCGGGTATGATGGTTTATCAGTGACACTTTCTCCACCTAAATTATGCTTATATAAAGATCCGGCTTTCTTAAGTTTTAAAGACGGTTTTGACCTTATGGATCTAGATCCAAATAAACAATCCTCTCATAAAACAGCCACCTTACATCCAGTAATAAAAGTACTTCTGTTTTTTTTAGATATGGCCGTTCAGGTTGCCCAGACTCCTAGCCAATTACTCGGCGCTTTAGTTGATATGCTTTTTGGCAAAGGTGATGATGGGCAAACAACTTTTTCTTCTGTTATTAAAGATCTGCTTGGTTATGTGGGTTAGTTAATTGAGGTGATAGGTAATGCAATAGGTTCTATTTTAAAGGCAATTGGACAAATAAATAGGGCAGTTGATGATACTATATACGGGTGCGTAAATATCCCGATGGGACCATATCCTCCGCCGTTTTGTCCGACAATACAGTCTCCTTTTCAAACAGCTTATATTCAAAAAATATGTGCTAGGGATTCAAGTGGTAAATTGTTGCCATCTCTTCGGAATGAGCCGTCTGTAATCTCAGCTTTGGAGAATAATTTTATTATTACTCTGGCCCTTAAATATTGAACATTATATAGTAGCATAAGCTATTTCTTTCTTTTTAAAATAATTTTGAATTTTTATACCATTAAACTGAATTTGTGTTAAATAGGACCGTACATTAATTGTTAAATCTTTTACTGATTTTAGTACTCGAAAATTATTGGAGTTAGCTTTGACATCTTGGTTTACAAGTTCTTGTGGATTCATATCAGGACAATATGATGGTAAATAAAACAATTCTAGCTTGTCCTTATGTCTTTCTACATAAGCTTTTACCTTTTTACTGTGATGCACTCTATGATTATCTAATATCAAAAATATTTTCTGCTTAATTTGTCTGATAAGTCTACCTAAAAATTCAATACACTTTTTGCTGGTAAAATTATCTTCAAATACCATCCAGTTCATAAACCCTTGCGGACTAATAGCAGCTAGCATATTACATTTAAATCTTGAACCACTTCTCTTGATTGCTGGGGTCTTGCCTTTAAGACCATATGTTTTACCTCGATTATCTGTTGATTGTATCCCCATTTCATCTCCCCAATAAATTCTAGCACTTTCTTTCATTGCACGAGACTTGATTTCTGGATATGTGACTGTTAACCATTCTTTTATCTTCTCTGGATTACGTTGATAGGCTGATTTAATTGGTTTTTGAGACGTAAAACCCAATCTATTCATAATTTTTCTTATAGAACGCCTGTTATACTGATAAAGGTAATTGGATTCTATATATTCTTGTACCACTTTACTATTCCATAACGTATAATCCATTCCCAATTCATCAGGTGTATGTGATAAAATTTTAGATTTTAATTCCTCTTCTTGATTTTTACTGATTTTAGATCCTGTTCCTACCTTTACTCCTCGCTTCTTATAGCGAAAGCTTTCTTCCTTATAAATTTTGTACTCTTTAAGATATTTCCATATAGAACTCCTAGAAAACCCAAAGGTAATAGATGCTTGTTTCTTGCTTATTCCATGTATAACTATTGCTTCCACTGCTTTCTTTCTTAATATCTTGAGATCGCTTGGTGATAATTTTTTATTAGACATTTTGTTATTACTCTTGATACAATATCATTATATCATTATATCATTTCTCTAATGTTAGTTCAATATTTAAAGGCCGGAGTAATAGAAACTCTATAAGGATTACTTATGAAAATTTTGTTCCGTTGTGCCCAAAGAATGTAACTACTGATGTTAATAATGATAAATGTGTGGTTATAGCACATTCGGGAACTTTTCCTACGGCAAAAGATTTGCACACTGCTACTGCCAAAACTGATATTCTACCAAAATGTGGTAATGGTACTACTCCGTGTGCACAAACGGCACTACCTGTACCAAACACTTGCGTTGGGGCTAACTGTAATAAAGTCGGTTTCCGGGTGGTATACGGTTTAAGAATGGGTTCTACTTCTTCTCCGCAATCTTATTTTATGGATGATCTAGCTGACTGTCCTAGCACTGCATCTTCTTGTCAGGAGATTTGGGGGATCAATATTTCAGAATTAGCTGATGTTTCAGTTACTTTTCCGCGTATCCAAACAAGTTCTGATATGTCTTCTGTTGTATCTGATACTGTGACTCTCACGGATAAAAATGGCAAATCAGCACGCTACGTCGCTTCTATTTCAAGAGTATCAGCATTTGATCCGGTATTTAAGTTTTCTCAGAATCCTAAACAAATCTGCGTAAGGAGTGGGAATACATTAATCGGTTGTGAAAATAGAGCACAGTTTAAAAAGCCTCAGGTATATGATTGTACTAGTCCCGCAAATGTTGATATCCTATGTACCAGTAGTTATTACACACCTACTTTTATTGCTAAAGCTGTTTCTGGCGCTGATTCAACAAGTGCCATAGTCCAGCCAAAGTCAGTTTATAATCCTACGAACCTGCAAAGTTCGGTAAATTTAGCAGGGTATAATTTTGATTCATTTGTTACTGATAGTACCTTAGCTACAACTCCGTTTTCTTGGTCTAATTCTCCAAATCCGGGAAGTCGATACGGTACTTATTTGAATAATATTTTCCCTGTTAATAATGGAGCAGTAAATACGAACGCTATCTACTTATATGGGTTAGAATATATTAATAATCAATATTATGTAGGTGGTAAACGTGCATGTCTTAAAAATCGTGATCTTGACAAATGTCCAAAAAATGACACACTTTGTGTTTTAACAAATCTTGTAAATAGCAATACTGTCAATTGCGAGAATTTTATTGCAAAATTATCGGCATATCCAGGTATGATACGCTGTGGAACTTACAGGTTGCACTAATAATGTTGATAATAGTTTGGGTAATGGAGTTGCTATATATTCATGTAGTTCCGGTGCTTACTGCTATACGAGTCCAATAAATGCAGATTTATACCAAATCTCTAATATAAGTAGTGATCGCTACATACCGAGTGCTAGTTTAGGGGAACACACTGGCGGATAGCCAGTATTATCCTTTTAATTCTAATGTAACTACGTCAGGAGCATATTCTGTTAATTGTACTCCTGTAAATGATGTAGTAAATTGCCAGAATTTTTTAACCAAATTAGTTTCTTATCCTGGTACTGCAAGGTGTACTACCGAGCAAACTAGTAGGTGTACTACCATCGTAGATAGTGTGCCAGCTATTTCTGGGGGAGAGGGGGTTACTATTCGTTCATGTAATTCGGGTATTCATTGTTATATAAGCCCAACTGGTGCGGACTTATGCCAGACAACAAATTGTACAAGTACGACTAATACTGCTCTTTTTGGTTACAACTATGATAAAAGTAAATATGCTATAAGGGATAAAACTCCTTATGAAATGAATTTCATGTACTGATATTCCCCAACCGAAGTATCCTGCAACAAGTAATTATAGTAGCCAGGAGGATGGATATGCTGCCTGGCTGGAAACAACAGTTGGACAAATGGCAACAGGTAGCTGTGCTGTTGGTTGGGTTCCTGTTGCTCCATTGCAGTGTTGGTGCGTTCCAAGTGTTACTGACCAGGATAAAGATCCGAGCGGCAGTAATAAAACATTTATTTTTTCACGATTATATACCAAAGATAGCTCAGGCAATAGAATTTATAGTAATGTTAAGTGTAAATCTTACCAAATTACTCTGGTAAGCCGAACTGACACTTTCCCGGCAAACTATACTCGAAGCACTACCAGTAATTCCAGTAATTATTCCGGTAATGTAACGCTTGGCTTGTATGATTATACAGGAACAAATATCATATCTGCCGGTACTTATACTTCTACGCTAACTTTTAATGTACCAGATAGTGTTAGTAATATTGATTATTTCAGAATTACCGCAATGGCTAACGATGATTTTGCTTTAGTGAAAGTAAATAATACGGCTGTTTATAGTTCGCCATCTACTAGCCTAAACTGCGGGAATGGGAATATCTCGATAGGAAATTTTACGGCATTATCTTATAATTCTAATGGGACAGCCACTTTAACAAAATCTGCTGGAGGTACAGTAACCGTAGGCGATACTTGTACTTGGAACAGATCTAGTAATATTGACCTTAAACCATATTTAGTCCAAGGTAATAATACAATAACAATAACCCTAGTTGTTATTGGCGGAGGTGGTATGCACTACTCGATAGATTACAAAATGAAAACGCCATAATATATATTTAGCTTTCGATTAATAGATTGTACAAAATTCCTGTTTTATTTTTATGAATAGTTGATATATTGTGCATAAATCAACTATTTGTTATACAATTTAAAATATATTTACAAACATGACATTTGAACTAGATTCATTGATTATTATTGGGTTTTTAATAGCTAATTTGTGGTTAGGTTTGTTTTCTAGCCGAGGTGTTACTAACATAAAAGAATATGCTGTAGGCAACAGAAATTTCAGCACCGCAACTATAATTGCTACCATCGTTGCTACTTGGGTAAGTGGGGAATTTTTTTATACTATTATTGCTGAATCTTATAGCAAAGGTCTATATTTTATATGGGTTGTAGTAATTAGTGATCCCTTATGTTTATTACTAATTGGCTTATTCTTCGCTCCAAGAATGGCAGAGTTCTTGGGAAAGCTTTCCATCGCAGAAGCTATGGGAGATATGTTTGGTGAAAAAGTTAGAATAATTACGGCAATATCAAGTTTTATAGGAGTTAGCGGAATTATTGCGATTCAATTAAAAATTGCTGCTTTTGTTTTTGAATATGTAGGCATCCCTAATGTTTACGGTATATTAATAGCCGGGGTTATTGTAACCATTTATTCTTCTTTAGGCGGAATAAAATCTGTTACTTTTACCGACATAATTCAGTTTATTACTTTTTGTGCGGTAATACCGATAGTAGCATATATCTTATTAAACAGTGTTAATGATACTAACGCAATAACAGATACTTTATTGAATAACCCTTTATTTGATCATAAAAAAGTATTTGATTTTTCTGATAGTAATAACTTTCATTATTTATTGTTATTTTTTTGGAGTGCGATTCCTGCTTTTAATCCTGCTTTTTTCCAAAGGGTATCGATGGCGAAGGATGTTAACCAAGTAAGAAATTCATTTTGTATAGCATCGGTAACCTGTTTTATCCTGGTGCTATTAGTATGCTGGATTGCAATATTGATGCTAGCGAATCATCCAAATGCCGATGCAAATAACATAATAAACAATCTTATTTCTGATATTGATTTTATACCTGGCCTTAAAGGTTTGCTTCTTTCCGGTATTATGGCAATGATTCTCTCTACTATTGATTCTTATATTAACTCTACAGCAGTAATAGTTGTTAATGACTTTTGTAAACCTCTAGGTATTAAATTATTCGATAATCGATTATTATTTACTAGGGTTATCTCAATGATTATAGGTGCTACCTCCATTTTTATGTGCATCATGAATAATGGCACTGCTTTAGAGTTGTTTCTTTTTGCATCTTCTTTTTACATGCCGGTAGTAAGTGTACCATTTATCATAGCAGTTTTTGGATTTAGAAGTAGTGGGAAATCAGTTATAATCGGTATGGCAGCCGGTATTTCAACAGTTTTAATGTGGGATTATGTGTTAAAAATTAAAGTTGGAAATTCTGTTCCTGCGGGCATGTTAGTAAATCTGATAGTACTAATGGGAAGTCATTATTTGCTAAAACAACCCGGGGGTTGGGTTGGGATTAAGGATAATAGAGAGTTAATTAAAATCCGCAAAGGAAGAAAAAGGTTATTAGGGCAGCTATGGTCGGATATTAGGTCCTTTAATCTTATAGAGTTTTATAAGAATAATTACCCCAAAGGTGACGGGTTAATTTCTATACTTGGCTTTTATGTGATGCTTTCTGTGTTTGCCACGGCGAATTTATTACCGGAAGAATATAGGCTTCAGCACTTAGATATACTCGATGTATTATATCCAATAGCAGTTAGCAGTTCGGCAATTCTGATTAGCTATCCGCTATGGCTTTGGAACTGGAAGGAAAGTAGATGTGTAGGAGTATTCTGGAATCTGATTATGTTCTGGGTATTAATCTGTTTTACCTTTTTAACGGTATTAATCGGCAGATTTTCTGAAATGCAGTTAATAGTGTTTATGATGAATATTGTTATCATTTCATCTTTAGGTAAGTGGCAATGGTCGTTATTTAACTTTATAGCGGGAATTGTATTAGTAAGTGTATGTTATACTAATTACTATCCGGGTAACTTAGATAATGTTGAGTTTGTCTCATCGCAATTTAAGATATTTTATTTACTGATATTACTTATTAGTACATTAATCCTGTTCTTAAAGCCAAAACAGGAACATCAGGAGCTAACTGAAGAAAAGAACGAGCATTTAAACGGCAGGATAAATATGTATAAGGACCAGGTCCGGGAGGCAGAAGCATTAAAGGGGCGGTTTATTCGCAATATAACCCATGAATACCACGCTCCGATGACTGGGATATCAAGCATGGCTCAAGTACTTTTGCAGGATTATGATAAGTTAAATGATGAGCAGCGAAAAATAGCAGCTAAAACAATACTAGATAGCTCGCTTCGCCTTGAGGTGTTTGATGCGAATATATCGAGTCTTTCAAAACTGAATAAACCAAGTTATGACTTAAAACTAGCACCTACTGATTTCAGCCAGCTGGTAGAAGATAGGGTTACACTTTGCCGCAAGCTATACGAGAATGAAGAAGAGAGTACTATTCGTTGGCGAGAAGGAGCGGAGAAGAGAACAAGAAACTGGCAGCTAGATATTGAAGAAGGGATCGTATTAAATATTGATAAATATTATCTAAGTCAGGTAATAGATAACCTGATTATCAATAGTATTAATTACGCCAAAAGTGGAACTATTGCCATTAATCTTAAAAGGGATAATGAGAATGAAGGGATAATCTTGAGCATTAGCGATGAGGGGATAGGGATTCCGCCTGATGAGTTAGATGAAGTATTTGAGGAGTTTACGGTAAGTTCTAGAACCCAAAGTTTTGCTGGTGGAAGAGGAGTAGGCCTTGCGGTATGTAAAAAAATTATTGAAGTACATGGCGGGAAGATAAAAGCCGAAAGTAAAAGAATGGGTACTACAATCTGGTTTACCTTGCCTAAAGTAATTAAAAGCCACTAAAGGAGAGGAGTTATTAGATGTCCGAACTATTACAAAATGAGTTTTGATATAGGTTATAGAGGTTTTTTACTTAGTTGTCGATATAGAGGTAAGATAATATTAAATAGTGTCCTGTAGTGCCTATACGAACTTTTACAAATTTATAAAAGTTCTATTTGACAGATGTAATCTTAAATTTTACAATTACTCGCTGTGATGGTCGCGCAGTTGCGTCAGATTTTTGGCGAGGAAAGTCCGGACTCCATACAGACATGATGCTGGATAATCTCCAGCGGAGCATCGTTAAGGATGTTTTAGGGAAAGTGCAACAGAAAGATACCGCCATTAATTTGGTAAGGGTGAAATGGTGTGGTAAGAGCACACCGGGTTTCTTGGTGACAAGAACCGCTTGGCAAACCCCATCAGGAGCAAAATCAAATAGGTGTAATCGAGCTTAGAATTTGGTTTTAAGTTCCTAGTTGTCTGTAACTAGATATTACACGGGTAGGTTGCTTGAGGTAAATGGTAACATTTACCCTAGATAAATAACTGCGATAGCTTTTGCTATACAGAATCCGGCTTATAGACCATCATCGTCTAACTTCTTGTGACTGTACTTTAATTAAAGAGCGATGATTAAATTCTTTCATTATCCTATATCTCCTCTTTCACGCCAAATTAGGGTATATCTAGCCGAATTAAACCTTGAAGTCACTCTAGTTAAAGAAGCTTATTGGGAACGAAGGGAAGATTTTATTAGAATTAATCCTGCTGCAACTGTCCCAGTAATAATATTTGAAGAAGAAACCTTAATCGGTTATTACGCAATTACTGAATTTCTTAGCGAAAAATTCGATAATTTCTATTTAATGCCAAGAACTCTTAAAGAAAAAACTAAAGTACGACAGGAAATTTACTGGTTTAATGAAAAATTTTATCGTGAGGTAAGTAAATTAATTCTTGAAGAAAAAATGATCCGCCTTCTTAGAAGGATAGGAGGTCCTAGAAGTGAATATATAAGAGCAGCTAAAGCAAATTTACTTCCCCATTTCAAATATTTGACCTCTCGGTTAAATACTCATTCATATATCACCTCAGAACAAATTACATGTGCAGATGTAGTAGCAGCTTCACATATTTCAACAATTGACTATTTTGGTGAGATAAAATGGGATAATTTTCCATTTATCAAGCAGTGGTATGCGGTTATAAAATCACGACCTAGTTTTAGATCAATTTTGCAAGATCACATAGCGGGCTTTATTCCTTATAAAGATTATACAAATCTTGATTTTTAATTACAATTTTAAAAAGCTTTATACCTTGAAAGTTATTAAACTAAGGAAAATAATAAATAAATATAATATCGAGTACCAGAATAGTTTTTTAGCTACCTGATTTTGTTCTATATTTATAAAAAGGCTTACTGCATAATATAAGAAAATCAATCCAGAAATTATGGCAGTAACCAAATATAGGTAAGTGCTAATATTTAGAAAATAAGGTACCAAACTGATAAAAAACAATAATGTACTATAAAGCATAATCTGTTTTTTTGTATATAACACTCCTTTGATTACCGGCATCATTGGCACGTTACAATTTTTATAGTCACCTGATCTGTACAATGCAAGCGCCCATGAGTGCGGAGGAGTCCAAATGAAAATAATCGCAAATAACGAAAAAGCTTGCCATGATATATTGCCGGTAACTGAGACCCATCCAATTATTGGTGGTAATGCACCAGATACTCCCCCTATTACTACATTTTGGATAGAAGTTCTTTTTAGCCAAATTGTATAAATGTAAACGTAATATAATATGGTAAATGCAAGTAAAATAGCTGATATGATATTTACTGATACCGCCATCATAATTACTGCCATGGTTCCTGTAATTACCCCAAAAGCAAGTGCTTCATCAGCTTTTACTGCGCCGGTAACTATAGGCCTTTTTTGAGTCCGTTTCATAATTGCATCAATATCTCTATCGTACCACATGTTAATTGCAGCAGCCGAACCGGCACCGATGGCTATACATAAAACAGCTACAAATGCAATTAAAGGATGGATACTGCCTGGTGCTAGAAGCATACCTGAGATAGCGGTAAAAATTACTAGTGACATAACGCGCGGTTTCATTAACATGAAATAATCTTTTACCGAACTGCTGATATTATCTTCATATGGTAACGTAGATGAATTGATATTCGCCATTGGGCTTTACCGAATAATTGGCTGTTTTTCAAAACTATGGTAGGCGGGCGGCGAAGGTAATGACCACTCTAAGGTGTCAGCCCCTTCGCCCCACGGATTATCCTCGCATTTTTTGCCAAATTTTAGAGTATAAAAAATGATATATACGAAAAAAAGAGCTGCGCCAAAAGAGATATAAGATCCTATCGATGAAATTAAGTTCCACCCGGCAAACGCATCTGGGTAATCAGGAATACGTCTTGGCATTCCAGCTAACCCCAGAAAATGCTGCGGAAAGAAAGTAAGATTGACACTCAGAAAAGTAATCCAAAAATGTAGTTTTCCCATCCATTCAGGATATTGCTTTCCTGACATTTTGCCAAACCAGTAGTAGAATCCAGCAAATGCTGTGAATAATGCTCCAAGTGACATAGTATAATGGAAATGAGCAACTACATAATAAGTATCATGCAAAACTCTATCTAAAGCTGAATTAGATAAAACAATACCAGTAACTCCGCCAACAGTAAATAAGAGGATAAAGCCTATTGAAAACAACATAGGAGTTTTGAAAGAAATTGACCCTCCCCACATTGTTGCTATCCAGCTGAATATTTTAATTCCAGTTGGAACAGCAATAATCATAGTACCGGCTGTGAAATATATAAGAGCATTATATGATAACCCTACTGTGAACATATGGTGTGCCCATACTATAAATCCAATAAATCCGATAATTGCCATTGCGCAGACCATACCGGTATAGCCAAATATCTTCTTGCGTGAGAAAGTAGCAATTACTTGGCTTACGATACCGAATCCAGGAAGGATTATGATATATACTTCAGGATGGCCAAAAAACCAAAATAAATGCTGAAATAGAATAGGGTCACCGCCGCCGTCAGGTTTAAAAAAGTGCGTACCAAAATTTCTGTCAGTAAGTAGCATAGTAATTGCTCCAGCTAGTACCGGTAGTGCTAGTATAAGCAGAAATGCAGTAATAAGTATAGACCAGACAAATAAAGGTAATTTGAACATCCCCATTCCCGGAGCCCGCATGTTAAATATAGTTACAATCATATTGATCGCCCCCAAAATAGAGGACATACCTGCAAGGTGCAGGCTAAATATGGCCATATCAACAGCAGCTCCAGGATGACCTGATAAATTACTTAAAGGAGGATATACAGTCCAACCGGTACCGGCTCCCCCATCTGTTACGCTCGATAAAACAAGTAATATCAGTGATGGAACTAGAAGCCAAAAACTTATATTATTCATTCTGGGGAATGCCATATCAGGTGCACCGATCAGTAATGGTACAAACCAGTTACCGAAGCCGCCGAATAAAGCCGGCATAATCATAAAAAATACCATAATTAAGGCGTGGGCAGTAATTAGTACATTATAAAATTGATAATCGCCACCTAAAAAATTTGAACCAGGTACGGATAATTGTATCCTGAAAAGGACCGAAAATGCTCCACCTATTAAACCAGCAATTATCGACAGGATAATATACATAGTGCCGATATCCTTATGATTGGTTGACATTAACCATCTTCTCCATCCCTTTGGGGTATTATGATCATTATCTGCCATATATTCTTTTCCTTACGTTATTAAATTTATTATTATTTATATCACATTAAATTTTGTATCTTATACAAATTCAGTAATAAGTTAATTGCGGATTAAACCGCTACTGTTAATTGTGTAATATCAGCTCCTACTATCGCTTTAATATTCCTTGTAATTTTATCATATTCCCAATTCCACCATTTTATTTGTAACAACTTTTCAATTATATCGTCGGTAAACCTTTTTCTTACCAAATATGCTGGATTGCCGGCTACTATGGTATAGGGTTCTACGTTTTTAGTTACTACGCTATATGCACCGATAATTGCTCCATCACCTATTGATACTCCTGGCATTATTATAGAGCCAGTACCAAACCACACATCATTACCGACTATTGTGTTGCCCTTTAAAGGAAATTCTGGTGTGTAATCTTTCCAATTATCAAAAAGAAAAAACGGATATGTGGAAAACCCATTCATCTGATGATTAGAATTATCCATAATAAAAGTGGTATCAACTGCTATTTGGCAAAATTTGCCAATAATTAATTTACAAAAAAAACAGTTCCTAACATTTTTTTCTTCAAATTTTTCTGGGCTGGTGTAATCGTGGTAATAAGTATAATCACCTATGATAATGTTCGGATTATTAACGCAATTTTTTAGAAACACTGTTTCTTTGACCATTTTGGGATAAATGAACGGATATAAAATATTAGGATTAGTCATATAAAATGGTTAGTTATTTAAAATTGCTAATTCATTATTACTGCATACTCAGTTTCATTTTTGATTTAGCTACCCATTGCTGGAATTCTTCTTTGCTTACTACTTCAATGGCTATAGGCATGAACCCATGGTTTACTCCACATAATTCCGAGCACTGTCCATAATAAACTCCTTTTTTGTCTATTTTGGTCCATGTTTGATTAACTCTACCAGGGACTGCATCAGTTTTGATACCAAGAGACGGGATAGCAAAACTATGAATTACATCGGAGGCAGTAATCAGGAACTTTATAACCGATCCTTGTGGGACGATAACCCTATTATCCACTTCTAAAAGCCTAATTTGTCTGGGTTTTAAGTCTTTATCTTGAATCATATTGCTATCAAATTCAATATTACCGTGATCAGGATAGGAGTAACTCCAGTACCATTGAGACCCTACAACTTTTATTGTAACATCAGGGGTAGGGGAGTGTTCAGCTACCTTAAGAGTACGGAACGAAGGAATAGCGATAACCAATAATATTATTATAGGGATTATCGTCCATATAACTTCAATTGCTATATTATGAGTAAATTTTGCTGGAACAGGGTTACGTTTTGCATTAAATCTAAATATGACATAAACTAACAGAATTAATACAAATAATACTATAGATATTATGATAAATAGAAGAAAATTATGAAAAGAATGTAGTTCCGTCATGATTGGGCTGGCGGCTTCTTGAAAGTTTACTTGCCATTCATGCGGTTTACTAGCGTAACAGGTCGAGGCTTGTATAAAGCCAATTACCAATAACAGAACCCTTGTCATAATTAATCCTAACAAAATTGATAAGCTGTACTATGTAGAATATCTCTCCTTAGTTACATATAATATCTGCTTTTCATTGAATCATAAAGAAATAAATCATGCTATTACTTCTAATATGTTCAAGGTTTACAAGAAAAGTTACACTGTTCCAGTGTTGGGTAAATATTGTTTTAAATAAAAGCCTGTATAGCTTTGGCTACAAGCAGCGACAGTTTGAGGCGACCCTTGGACAACTATTTTACCTCCTTTTTCACCGCCTTCTGGACCTATATCGATTATATTATCTGCTGTTTTAATTACGTCCATGTTATGTTCTATGACTAAAACCGTATTACCTTTATCTACAAGTTTATGTAATACATTTAGTAATTTTTTAATATCATCTACATGTAGCCCGGTAGTTGGTTCATCTAATATATATAGAGTTTTTCCAGTTGAGCGTTTAGAGAGTTCTTTGGCCAATTTTACTCTTTGTGCTTCCCCTCCAGAAAGAGTAGTAGCTGATTGGCCGATCTTAATATAACCAAGGCCAACTTCTTGTAATGTTATTAATTTTTCATAAATATTAGGCACTTTTTCAAAAAATTTGGTAGCGTCTTCGATTGTCATATCCAAAACGTCAGCAATGCTCATACCTTTATACTTAACTTCTAAAGTTTCACGATTGTACCTCTTACCATTACAAACATCACAATTAATATATACATCAGGTAAGAAGTGCATTTCTATTTTGATTAATCCATCGCCCTGGCATGATTCACATCTACCTCCTTTAACATTAAAGGAAAATCTCCCGACTTTATAACCTCGTATTTTGGACTCTGGTAAATCTGCAAACCAATCTCTAATTGGAGTAAATGCGCCAGTATAAGTAGCAGGATTAGAACGAGGAGTTCTACCAATTGGAGACTGGTTAATGTCAATTACCTTATCTATATGCTCAAGGCCTTTAATTGACTCAAACTCTCCCGGGTAAATTTTAGTTCGTGGTTCTAAATATTTCAAGGCGGCCTTATAAAAAGTATGAATTATCAGGGAAGATTTGCCGCTGCCTGATACACCGGTTACGACAGTGAAAGTACCAAGTTTTAGTGTAAAATTTACACTATGTAGGTTATTTGCTTTAGCACCTATCAATTCAATTTCCTTGCCTTTGTGACCTGGTCTAATTTTATCTGGAACAGCTATAAATTTTTTACCGCTTAAATACTGACCGGTTATACTTTGCTCGGATTCCTTAATTTGCTGAGGCGTACCTTGGGCTATTATATTACCACCATGAATACCAGCGCCAGGTCCTACATCAATAATATGATCTGATTCGAGCATAGTTTCGTCGTCATGTTCAACTACTATGACCGTATTTCCTAAATCCCTTAAATTTTTTAAAGTAGCAATCAGACGAGCATTATCTCTCTGATGTAAACCGATTGACGGTTCATCAAGAACGTATAAAACACCGCTAAGGCCTGATCCAATCTGAGAGGCAAGCCTGATTCGTTGACTTTCTCCTCCGGATAAGGTTCCGGACTCTCGGGATATGGTCAAATAATCCAAACCTACATTGATTAAAAAACCTAACCTTTCACGAATTTCTTTAATAATTCGTTCCGCAATTAGCTGTTGTTTTTTATCTAAAACTAAATGTATCTCATCAAACCATTTTTTAGCTTGAATAATTGTTTTATTCGATACTTCACCAATATTTAGATCACCTATCTTAACGCATAAAGATTCTGATTTAAGCCTGTGGCCATTACATTTACTGCAATTATGTTTAGATTGAAAACGGGACAATTCTTCTTTCATCCATGCAGTATCAACTTTGTGGTACTTCTCTTCTAGACTTGGGATAATGCCAGCAAAAGGTTGTTCTATTATTTCTGATTTTCGATCATCATGGTATTCGAATCTAATTTCTTCTTCTCCTGAACCATAAAACAAGACATTTCTAATTTCTCTAGGTAATTGCCCAAAGGGAGTGGTTAACTTAAAATCATAATGCTTTGCTAAAGATTCCAAGGTATCTACAAAAAATTTAGATAATGATTTATTCCATAGTACAATAGCCCCTTTATTGACACTTAAAGTTTCGTCTGGTACTATTAAATCCTCGTCAAAAAAAGCTTCTTTTCCGATGCCTTCGCATTTCGGGCAGGCACCAAACGGGCTATTAAAAGAAAATATCCTAGGTTCTATTTCTTCTAATCTAAAACCGGAAACAGGGCACGAGTATTTTTCCGATAAAGTTATTCTATCTCCTTTTTTATGAGAGGTTTTTATTCCTTCTGGTAATTCGACAATTTCTATGTAGGTAAGACCTTCACCCATTTGCAGAGACATTTCTAGACTTTCCGCTATTCTATTGCCAAGATCTTTATTAAATGCAATTCGATCAACGATAACTTCTATAGTGTGTTTTTTATTTTTATCAATCTTAGGCAACTCATCTAAATCACATAACTCTCCGTTTAAAAATATCCTTTGAAAGCCATGTTTCTTTAAATTTAGGATTTCTCTGCGGAACTCCCCTTTCTGTCCACGAATTATGGGCGATAGAATATATATTTTTGTCTCAAGTGGAAGGGAATTGACTATATCAATCATCTCGGAGATAGATTGACTTTTTATAGGCAAACCTGTAGCCGGTGAATATGGTACTCCCACTCTGGCATATAAGAGCCTTAAATAATCATAAATTTCTGTGATGGTACCAACAGTAGAACGGGGGTTTTTAGAAGTGGTTTTTTGATCGATAGCAATTGCCGGGGATAAACCGGAAATGGATTCAACATTGGGTTTATTTTGTAAATGCAGGAACTGCCTAGCATAAGAAGAAAGGCTTTCTACATATCTTCTTTGCCCTTCTGCATATATCGTATCAAAAGCCAATGAAGACTTCCCAGAACCGCTAAGACCTGTTATGACAACGAATTTATTCCTTGGTATATTAACATTAACATCCTTCAGGTTATGTTCTTTTGCGCCTCTAACTTGAATAAATTCCTGCATATTTCAATATTGATTAATATAAAAACCTTCGAGCATTATAGTAGGCAAAAACTCTGTAATGCAATAATAAATTTTAATATGGATTATATTATGCTGCTTTGCCTAGTAATTCAGTTGTTTTTTATTAGTTTATATCGGGATCTGGTAAATTCTCTTTGAAAGGTGTTTATGGATATGATATAGCTATTATAGGAGAGTTAAAAGTTTTTTTAATCGTTATTAAATTTAAGAAAGATAGGAATTATAGCTAATGGCAGGTAGTTTAAATAAAGTTACATTAATTGGTAATTTAGGTAAAGATCCAGAGATTAGAAGCACTTCTGACGGAAAAGAAGTTGCAAGTTTTAGCATAGCAACTACTGAGGCTTGGAAAGATAAAATTAGTGGTGAAAGGAAGGAAAAAACAGAATGGCATCGTATTGTTGTTTTTAAGGAAGGTTTGGTTGGTATTGTCAAAAACTATGTAAAAAAGGGTTCAAAATTATATATTGAAGGGCAACTTCAAACGAGAAAATGGATGGATAATAATGGTCAGGAACGATATACTACCGAAGTAGTTTTACAAGGATTTAATACAAGCCTGATCCTTCTTGATGGTAAACCAGGTGCTTTGGCTGATACAAATACTAATAATAACATCCCTGATTTTGATAATAGTGAATTAGATGATGAAATTCCATTTTGAGCGGGCTGTTAAGTCGCTCAGATACTAGTAGGTGAAAGTCCTACCTCGGCAATTAGTGGTTTGGCCGAGTAGCTATGGCGTACGTATGGATAGTGATTGAAATGCGGAAGCAACGCTGACTAACGTGTCCCCAGACCCAAACCGTGGGAACGAGCAAATATACAGACCGTAACGAGAGTGAACCTTAGTAAGTCTCGTAAATGTTAGTCACACAAATATGTTGGGAGAGTGTGATGTAGGGTGATTCCGCTGAGCCTTTAGAATGGGGGCGAAAGCCAGTGTTTACTAATGGATTAACCATTAACTGAAGTTAGTATAGGAATTCGGGATATAGAGGATGGTATGTATAGAAAGTATTTGAGGGAAACAGTCGAGACCTCACCCTGTCGCAGATAACTCACTGCGTAACGGAAAGTATAAGGCCGCCCGCTGAAATCTGGAAGAAAGCAGGAATGAGGAGTCGGAGGAGTTCATAGTACCAGCAATGTATAAGACAACAAAACTTATACTAGGGAAGGGGCTCTACTTTAACTATGTTTATAATGAAAGAGGTATTAAGTGATTGCGAAAGCTATAAACACTCAAGAAAATATACGGGTACTTCAGCGTAAACTTTACCAAGCTGCCAAAGTTAATCCAAGACGCAAATTTGGTGTGCTTTATGACAAGATGTATAGGCAAGATATTCTTATGCAATCTTGGAAGAAAGTAAAAGCGAATAAGGGAACACCAGGTGTAGATGAACAATCCATATCTTATATAGAAGAAGATATTGGAGTGGACGTCTTTCTAAACGAAATTAAGGATAGCTTAATAAGCAAAACTTATAAGCCTGCCCCAGTAAAAAGGGTATATATCCTTAAATCTAATGGGAAACAAAGACCCATAGGTATACCTACAATTGCAGACCGTGTAGTGCAAACATGTATGAAACTAGTTATTGAACCAATATTCGAAGCGGATTTTAAAGACTTCTCATATGGGTTTAGACCTAAGCGAAGTGCACATATGGCTCATAGAGAGATATATAAATATCTCAACTATGGATGCAGATATGTCATTGATGCAGATGTAAGTAACTATTTCGACACTATAACTCATGACATACTTTTGAAGGCAATCAACAATAGAATTACTGATAACTCTATTGTTAGATTGATAAAACTCTGGTTGAAGGCGGGTGTAATGGAAGATATGCAAATTAGAAAGCAAATAACGGGTACGCCGCAAGGTGGAGTTATTTCTCCGCTACTTGCAAACCTTTATTTACACTATCTGGGATACAGCTTGGGAAGAAAAGGGGTTTAATAAGAAAGGGCATGACGCACATATTGTTCGCTATGCAGATGATTTTGTGGTGCTGTGCTCAAGAAGCCCCGATAAATACTTAAAGGAAGTAAATAATGTTATGGAAAATCTAAAACTTGAACTGAATGTAGATAAAACGAAAGTGATTGATACAAGACATGAGAGTTTTGATTTTCTTGGATTCCGCTTTGTGAGACAAGCCTCAAAAAGAACAGGAAAACTCAAAACATATTACTATCCGACAAACCAAGCTATGAAAACTGTCAAAGAGAAAGTTCGAGAAACAGTAAGGACAAGGCAACATTGGTTATTGCCTGAACTTATAGAAAAGAAACTAAACCCAATAATTAGGGGGTGGGCGAACTACTTCAAAGGTGGAAACTCTAGAGAACACTTTAGGAGGATAGATAGCTACATTACAATGACACTATGTATAATGTTGAGGAAGAAACATAAGAAACAAGCAAAAGGATGGAGAGACTATCCTCCTTCATGGTTTTATAATAATCATGGTCTATACAAGTTGGCAGACCAAGTAATTGTAGGAAATGAGGCGTCAAGATATGCAAGATATTACTCCGGCCTTTAAATATTGAACTAACATTAGAGAAATGATATAATGATATTGTATCAAGAGTAATAACAAAATGTCTAATAAAAAATTATCACCAAGCGATCTCAAGATATTAAGAAAGAAAGCAGTGGAAGCAATAGTTATACATGGAATAAGCAAGAAACAAGCATCTATTACCTTTGGGTTTTCTAGGAGTTCTATATGGAAATATCTTAAAGAGTACAAAATTTATAAGGAAGAAAGCTTTCGCTATAAGAAGCGAGGAGTAAAGGTAGGAACAGGATCTAAAATCAGTAAAAATCAAGAAGAGGAATTAAAATCTAAAATTTTATCACATACACCTGATGAATTGGGAATGGATTATACGTTATGGAATAGTAAAGTGGTACAAGAATATATAGAATCCAATTACCTTTATCAGTATAACAGGCGTTCTATAAGAAAAATTATGAATAGATTGGGTTTTACGTCTCAAAAACCAATTAAATCAGCCTATCAACGTAATCCAGAGAAGATAAAAGAATGGTTAACAGTCACATATCCAGAAATCAAGTCTCGTACAATGAAAGAAAGTGCTAGAATTTATTGGGGAGATGAAATGGGGATACAATCAACAGATAATCGAGGTAAAACATATGGTCTTAAAGGCAAGACCCCAGCAATCAAGAGAAGTGGCTCAAGATTTAAATGTAATATGCTAGCTGCTATTAGTCCGCAAGGGTTTATGAACTGGATGGTATTTGAAGATAATTTTACCAGCAAAAAGTGTATTGAATTTTTAGGTAGACTGATCAGACAAATTAAGCAGAAAATATTTTTGATATTAGATAATCATAGAGTGCATCACAGTAAAAAGGTAAAAGCTTATGTAGAAAGACATAAGGATAAGCTAGAATTGTTTTATTTACCATCATATTGTCCTGATATGAATCCACAAGAACTTGTAAACCAAGATGTCAAAGCTAACTCCAATAATTTTCGAGTACTAAAATCAGTAAAAGATTTAACAATTAATGTACGGTCCTATTTAACACAAATTCAGTTTAATGGTATAAAAATTCAAAATTATTTTAAAAAGAAAGAAATAGCTTATGCTACTATATAATGTTCAATATTTAAAGGCTAGAGTAATACCATAACAGAAAACGATACGTCAGGACTAATGCTTAGAATGCAAGCTTATGACGATGAAATGAAAGCAAGAGCAGTTGAAGCCAAAATGTATTATCAAAGACCGCAAGCCAAGATAAATCCTAAAGCAATAAATCTAGCTAGAGCATATGCGGCAAGTAGTATACGAGATATACAGACAGCACAACCTTGGGCTAGAAGTAATATAATACTCGGAGGAATATCAAAGACATACGATATATGGAAAGACGTAAAATAGGAAAAAATATTCTATCTTGTTCCGTTCTAGTTTTCAAAAAACCCACACCCCCGCTCGGAACGAAACCATCCACTCATAAGGAACGAACAGAAGAGAGAAGTCATATTATGTGATAGTAGTGTGATATTTGCCATAGTCAAAAAATATTTTACAGAGTTAATCATTTATTTTGTGTAAGTTGTATTTTTTAATTCCAGTAAATCATGCCTAAAATCCCCGCATAAAATTTCAAATTGATTCAATGCCAAAGACCAATTTTTAATCGGCATGCTCCATTTTTTGGCAGCATTTTTTAGAGCCAAAAATACGATTTTTAAAATAGACTTATCATCTGGAAAAACCCCTTTATTGTTGATGATTTTTCTGATTTGACGATTTATCGATTCTATCGCATTGGTAGTATAAATTACCCGCCTAATCTCATCAGGAAAAGCAAAAAGAGGAATAATCCCGCTCCAATTCCTTTGCCAAATATCAGAGATCACAGGATATTTATTATCCCATTTAGCAGCAAACGATTTTAGCTCCAGATATCCTATTTCTTCGCTGTTTGCAGTGTAAATCCTTTTAAGATCCGCTGTGACCGCTTTTAAATCCTTATAAGAAACATATTTTACAGAATTCCTCGCCATATGTACTATACAGAGTTGTACAATCGTATTAGGATAAATGCTATTTATGGCTTCAGGAAAGCCTTTTAATCCATCAACGCATGCTACATATATCTGTTTTATCCCTCTGTTCTTTAGCTCAGTTACAACCTGCATCCAAAACTTGGAACCTTCATTTTTACCGACCCAGATCCCCAGTAATTCCTTTTTCCCTTCCATGTTAACACCTATTGCAAGATATACCGCTTTGTTAATTACTGTATGATTATCCCTTGCTTTAACATGTATGCAATCCAAATATAATATTGGATATACATCGTCTAGGGACCTGTTTTGCCATGTAGTAACTTCTTCTATTACTCCGTCAGTGACAGTTGATATAAGGTCCTTGGAAATATTGGTCTGGTATATCTCCTCTAAATGGCCCTGTATCTCACTGACAGTCATCCCTCTTGCATATAGTGAAATCACTTTATCATCAAAACCACTAAATCTCCTAACTCCTTCAGGAATCAATTGAGGTTCAAATTCTCCTTCCCTGTCCCTCGAAACATCTACGGTAATCTGATGACCGTCGTCATCTATAATCGTTTTTTTGTAACTGCCGTTGCGACGATTATTATCGCTCTTGATTATCTTACTATGTCTAGAATAACCTAGATCGTGTTCTAATTCACTTTCAGGAATTCTCTCTACTATTTGCTTTTTAAGTTTATTAAATAATCCACCCGCGACCAAATAATTCAGATGGATCTGCTTTTGATAGTAATTCTTCGAGTAATTTAGTATTTATATCTACTTCTTTTTCTGCTAATTTTTTAGCCATTTTTTCCTCTGTATTTAAGTTGCTTTTTTATAGTATCTTCTACTATATCCTTTGGCAACTTACACAAACTATATGACAGACTCTTTTTACATTCACAGTCATTTTATAAAATACTTCACTCAGCGACAGAACGAACGGGATTATTATGTTATTTATATGTTATGTAAAACTACTAATATTACTAACATAATCCTTGCAACCCTTATAATAACATGGGGCGAATGACGGGGCTCGAACCCGCGACCCTCAGATCCACAATCTGATGCTCTAACCAGCTGAGCTACATCCGCCGTAATAGTTGCTATAAATATAGCTCACAAACTAATTTAATTTGATTTGCGAGTCAATCATATTTTTATATTAAACATCTCTGATAGGGGTAAATTTAAAACGGTCTTTTTTAAGGCGGAATTTTGTGATAATTGATTGTAGAATTGCTGGCTTATAAAAACTATAGTTTCTTTCATATTTAGTATTAGTGTATAACTCATAATTTTTAATTAATGAAGGTATTGTTGTGCGCTAGGTATTTTAGTTCACCCCTGCGCCAGATGAGAAGTCCACTTTATACTAACTTTTTTGTATCATATTGTCATCCTCCATTTTAAATTTTGGCGTAAAATTTTTTCGGTAAGAATTACCCTCTAATACTACTCTATACGAATTATTAACTATTCTATCCAAAGCAACGTTAGCCATAACAGGATCAAAAAATATTTCTGCCCATGTTTCAATTTTCCTATTTGTGGTAATGATCAGACTAGCATTTATATGCACGGCCGCTATTAAATCATATAAGTCAGATGATTGTTCTGCTGACAAAGTTTTTAAGCCGAAGTCATCTAAAATCAATAAATCAACTTTTGTGTATCGCTTAAAAATGACATCATAAGTAAAATCGGTTCTAGAGCGATAAAATTCATTGAATAGTTCGTTGCTCCTTATAAACTTTACCTTTTTATTGCGCTGGCAAGCTAACATTCCAAGAGCTTGAGATAAGTGCGTTTTACCAGTACCTACCAGCCCCATAATGATTACATGGTTCTTTTCTTTGATAAATTTTGCAGTCATTAAGTCATTAATTGCATGTCTAATTTTGAGTGAATATCGTTTTAAATTAAACCCTTCAAATGTTTTTGTTTCTTCAAATTTTGCTTGGACAACTCTTCTTTGCAGAGAGCTTTGATCTCTATTATCCACCTCATCTTGGAATAGCATTAAAAGCAGTTCTTCATATGGCATTGCAGCGTCTCTGGCTTGCCTTAACCTGCTATCCAAACTATCAGATATTCCAGATAACTTAAGTTGTTGTACCAAATTATCGAGTTGCAAGTTAGGCATAATTAGCCTCCATATCAGAGCTATATTCTTTTGGATCTCTAATATAAGCATTAGCCTTAATATTCTTCACTTTACCGCCTTCAATATTAGGAATAGAGTACTGATCCAGTTTATTTTTTAAAATATTGGATATAGCCTCATAAGTATAATTATCATAAGACACAGCTCGCAAACATGCAGCTTCTAGTCTGTCATTACCGTATGTCTGCGATAATCTTAAAATACCTTGAACTTTACGTAGTGATATTCTACCGCCTGATGCAAGAATTCTGCTTATTACCTGGTATGTAGAATTACCTATGCCTTTAGCACAACTTAAACATTTCTCAGGATTATTCTCTAAATAATATAAAGCAGATTTTGGGTAATCTTTTTCGTCGGTAATCCATTGACCTTTATTATAATTCCTCGGATGGGTTTTTATGATCTGGTGTTTATAATAGGCTGTAACGGTCTTTAGCCCAATACGAATACTAACCTCTTCCCCGATATATTTTGTTGGCACCGAATAAAAATTACCTTTGACCATAAAATGGTGGTCTTTTTGTACTGTGCAGGTAGTCCAAATCGGCATATCAAAAATACCTGACGGTATAGGAAGTAAACATTCCTTTTCTTCCAATAAAAATGTATCAATTGGCTTTGATTCTGTTGTAGTACATATTCTATGTGATATTTCATTTTTACACCACTTGATCGCTTCAATATTAGCCTCTATAATATTGCTATATGATTTACCGGCTATAAGTTGTTCTCTAACTATCCTAATAGAGCGCTCCACTTTGCCTTTATGCTCCGGCTTAAAAACTTTAGTTGGATCTATTGTAAAACCATAAAACCTTGATAATTCGAGTCTGTCATATAGTTTGTGTAAGTTGCTTTTTTATAGTATTTTCTACTATATCCTTTTGCAACTTACACAAACTATATGACAGACTCTAAACGCCGAATTTGGGTGTGGGTTATACTTCTTTGTTTTAGCCAGTTCCCTATTGCCTCATTATATTCTGCAAGCATTATCATCGCAGATGCTTGCTGTATAGGTTCGTTCTTATATAATTTTTCTTCAACCTTGATTGCTATCCTGTTTAATTCAGAATCACTAGCTAAAATACTGAGATTTTCTTGTCTTGCTAACTCAATATATTTTCTTATTGTATCCCTCGATAGATCAAATGATCTGGCTATCTGTCTTTGGCTGTTACCTTTGATGTGCTGGTACAGCACTTCTCTAATTGTTGACATACTATATTTCCTCATTCAATTTAATTTAAACTCTAATTTAGTTAACAAATAAATTAACTAAATTAGCATTGTTCTTTTCTTTTGAAAGTGGACTTCTCACCTGGCGCAGGGGTGGACTAGTATGCTTGGCGCAGATTCTTTTTTAGTGGCCTAGTATACCCCCTGACGCACAACAGGTATAACCTCACCATAATAAATTTTGTATAAATCATGCATTGTAGATTTCGTAGTTAAGTATCCCCACTTCATAACTTGTTGAGGAACTCTTGCAAGTGCTTCCACACATGCTATTGCTTCTTCAGCTTCTGGGGTCAGTCCGTTTATAAACATCTGCTGCTGGCGAAAGGTTTGATTGCATATCTAGAATCATAGTCTTTATCATTATTGCCATATATTTTTCATTTAAAAATTTTTTGACAAATATACAATTACTATTGATAGCAAGTTTGCTGAACCTATACTTATGGTATTGAATTAACATCCGAATCCACAATACTTTGAGACCAGAAATTTTTTGCTTATTATAAAATTTTAGCTTTTCTTCTAAAGAGAGCATTTTATCCATACCCCATGAGAGGAGATTTTTATATAAATTATTGCATCTTTTTATATCGTTTCTTCTACCTTCTTTGACATGCGGCTTAGCTCTAGTGCAAGAAAAGTTAGCAGAGTGCCTACCTATTTGTTGCCCCTGGCTATTGCGGATTATATCAGCATAATGCCCAAGTTCCTGACCGGCAATAACTTGCATTCTTGCAGCTGCAGCCCAACCGTCTTCATAAAATGGATTAGAAGTATTGTTAGGTGCAAACGGATCTCCTCCGCAAGAGACATAAATACATACATTACTACCATCCGTACTTTGCATACCGCTATTTGTTCCCGACGTTTTCCAGCTTGAAATATCCATAACATCCCCGATATTGTGGGAGTAGGTTATAAATATTTGGGTGCGATCAAGTAATAACCACTTAATTACTATTGGATGAGCAGATTGCACAAAAAGCCTAGCCAGTTGCATTTGAGTATTAAAATCTACTGGTAGTAATTTTTTTGTCTGATTCAGCAGCTCTTTTATTATTTTTGTAATTTGGTCGTTGGTCAGGGTTTTGTTCTTTTGTAAATATAAGTTTTTAATAGTCTTTCTGGTTAATTCAAGTAATTTATGGTCTGTTAATTTTTCCTTAGTCATCATCAACGTTATGCCGGAACTAGGGTCAGTGAACCTTGAAAAGTTACAATAATAATCTGTATCAACCCGCATTCTACCTAAAAAGAGCAAATCTTTGGCTAAATTTTCATATTCAATTTGCATTTCCTCTTGGTAAATTCCGGGAATTTTGTCAAGTATATGATATACTAAGCTCATCCTGTAACCCAAAAATTGAGAGTAATATTGCCAGTAAATATTTATTATATTCTACAAATATAGATCTGTAATTTTTGCTTTTTACGAGTACGATATGTGGTACTATTGCTCCCCTAGGGAGGTAGCGAGTGGTTTCATATATTGCCCGTGGCATTTCTTCAGCTAAGGTAACTAACCTAATTGAAGAAATACCATACTTTTTGAGGAGTAAATAAGTATTAATAGGATAATGTTTATTACTTCGTATGGTTTCAGGATCCGAAATTACTTGATATTCCGGTACCCCTTGTTCTTTGAAATAATTTTTATGGGGAACAGGATTCTCATCATTTGCCAGTAAAATAAGTGGTGCATAACCAAGCTTTAACAGAGCAGCAGCCGTATAAAGTTTCTGTTTATTATCACCAAAATTACAATTGCTTCCGCCCGTGTTCTGGTATCCAATTCATAATTTCCTATCATATATAAAACCAAAGAATCCTAATAGCCACGATAGTAATATTACGCTAAAAGTTATAGCTGCTGATCTCATTAAAATATTTCTATAAATTTTTTCTTTAATATTATATCAAATTCTGTCATGGAAATGTTAATGCCTATCTCTTCTAGAGAGGTTATAGGAAAATCATTTATACCACAAGGAATTATCCCAGAATAATTATTAAGATTTGGATTGATGTTGACTGCTATACCATGATAAGCAACCCATTTTCTTACTCTTATTCCTATAGCACCGATTTTGGATTCTATATTTTGCCTGTTTTTAACCCAGATGCCTACTTTACCTTGAATTGTAAAAGCTTTAACACCAAGTTCTGTAAGAGCTAATATTATCCATTTTTCTAGTCGTGTGATGTATAGTTTTAAATCTTTATCCTTATTTGCTACATCTAAATTTATTATGGGATAAATGACCCTTTGCCCTGGACCATGATAAGTAAATTTTCCCCCTCGACCGGTATAAATAACCGGAAATAAATTAGGCTTTAATAATTCCTCTCTATTATGACTTGTTCCGGCAGTGTATACTTCTTTATGCTCTAGCAGGAAGATGGTATTGGGCTCAATAGAGTTTATAACTCTAAGTAGCTGATCTTCCATTATTTTTATCCCATCTTGATAATCAACCAGACCGGGTAGGGTGATCCATTTTACCAATGTTTACTTCCTGCCGAATAATTTTTCTATATCTTTAAGTTTCAGCTCAACATATGTTGGTCTGCCGTGGTTACATTGAGCCGAAAAAGGTGTAGATTCCATTTGTCTTAACAATTCATTCATTTCTATGATAGATAGAACTCTACCGGCCCGAATAGAATAATGACAGGCATAAGTTTCTGTAACGTGTTCTATTAATTCTGTAAGTGCAATATTCTCACCAAGTGCGAGCAAATGGTCAGCTAGATCGTTGATTAGCTTAACAATGTTAATATCACCAAGAATGCTCGGTATTTCAGAGACAATTATTGATTTTTCTCCAAATTTTTCTACCGATAAAGCAAGATCAGATAAAGAGATTTTATTGTCATCTATGATTTCAGCTTTTTCTCTTGATGATAATTCAACTATTTCGGGTATTAGAAGCCTTTGTTTAATTATGCCTTTTTGCCTTATTTGCTCCTTAATTTTTTCATAACCAAGACGCTCATGGGCGGCGTGTTGATCAGTAATAATTATACTACCTTCAGTTTGAGAAATTATATAAGTGTTATGAATTTGGGCCTTCGCAGCCCCTAGATAGTATTTCGGATCATTAATAAAAGTATTTGCTCGTTCCGAATCGTTTTGGTCTTCAGTTTTAGCAATCGGCAATTGTGTAGAATCTAAGATTGTTTGAAAACTATAACCAGGTTTGTGTTCCTTGCTTAGAGCATAATCAATAGGGAAATTAGTTTTTACATTTCTGTTTTGTGGTAGCCACCCATTATTCTTGGAAAAAGTTTTTTGAGTTGGTATTTGAAAATTATTATTAAGATGATTGCTTTCTGCTAAATAAGGTGACCTATCTTGTGGATTCATGTAATTCATCGCGGAGTCAGATAAAGTGCTAGATACTCTTTGTCCCTCAGAGTTTAAGGCCTCTTTAATCGCGCTGATAACAATTGACCTAATAAAATTTGGATCATGAAAACGTACCTCAGTTTTAGCAGGATGGACGTTAACGTCAACTAAACGAGGGTCTAATTTTAAAAATAAAGTAGAAACCGCATGGCGGCCTCTGGCTAAAAAATCCTGATAAGCAACCTTTAAAGCTACATTTAATATCTTATCCTTTACTGGTCTGTTATTAATAAATAAAAATTGTTCTTCGGCGGCAGCTTTATTATAAGTTGGAATACTTGTATAACCGTAGAGTGATATATCATTACGCTTAAAATCTACAAAAGCAGAATTTGTTAAGAATTCCATGCCCATTATTTCAGCAATTCGTGCATTTAATATTTCTTCGAAATTTCCTTCTTTTTTGCGTACCTTAACCAGCTCTTTTCCTTCGTGGATAAGAGTAAAGCTAATATGAGGATGGCTAATGGCAATTTTTTTAACTAATGCTATGGTAGCCATCAATTCTGTTTTGTCCGTTCTTAAAAATTTTAGTCTTGCTGGGGTAGCAAAAAATAAATCTCTAACTTCAATAACTGTTCCTTCGTCAAGAACAGCCTGCTCGGTTTTTTCTTGAATATCGCCATTTATGCTTAAGCTATAGGCAATATCTGTATCTTTTTTTTTAGAAGTAATTTTAAATTTGCTGATTGCACCAATTGATGGCAATGCTTCTCCTCTAAAACCAAAACTATTAATGTTTAGCAAATCTTCTTCATCTAATTTTGATGTAGCATGCCTTTGAATAGCAAGTTCCAGATCTTCCTGCGACATACCAAAACCATTATCATTTACAATGATTAGGTTTTTTCCAGCTTCCTCTAAAATAATGTCAATTTTGGTAGCTCCTGCATCTATTGCATTCTCTACCAGTTCCTTTACTACCGAAGCTGGTCTTTCTATAACTTCACCGGCAGAAATTTTGTTAATAGTACTAGGAGAGAGGATTTTAATACTCATTTGGATGTGATAGAAGCTTAAATTTATACAAATGCAAATGATACCATTAAAACAGTAGGAATAAAATAATAAAAAAGTGAATAATGCTATTGTTGTAATGAATTAGCCTTTGTGATCCATCGCACCCAGGCTTGCCAGTCTCTGAAACCTAAATCCTTTTCGAAATTAAGCAGATCATAATTAGCTTCCTGGCAAATTTTATCCGGAATTATTAACTCTACGCCAGAGGATAAAGCAGCTATCTGGGTTTTGTACGCAAGTTCCAAATGATAACAATAAAACATTATGATAATTAATCTGATCATAAAAGTGCAATGCCCATTGACTAAGTGGCATTAAACCATTTTTCATGCACGATACCGCAACAGAGGCAACTGTATGTAAATGAAATATCGCTTCAAGATCAGCTCTTTCTTTGTAAATATTACTCTGGCCTTTAAATATTGAACATTATATAGTAGCATAAGCTATTTCTTTCTTTTTAAAATAATTTTGAATTTTTATACCATTAAACTGAATTTGTGTTAAATAGGACCGTACATTAATTGTTAAATCTTTTACTGATTTTAGTACTCGAAAATTATTGGAGTTAGCTTTGACATCTTGGCTTACAAGTTCTTGTGGATTCATATCAGGACAATATGATGGTAAATAAAACAATTCTAGCTTATCCTTATGTCTTTCTACATAAGCTTTTACCTTTTTACTGTGATGCACTCTATGATTATCTAATATCAAAAATATTTTCTGCTTAATTTGTCTGATCAGTCTACCTAAAAATTCAATACACTTTTTGCTGGTAAAATTATCTTCAAATACCATCCAGTTCATAAACCCTTGCGGACTAATAGCAGCTAGCATATTACATTTAAATCTTGAACCACTTCTCTTGATTGCTGGGGTCTTGCCTTTAAGACCATATGTTTTACCTCGATTATCTGTTGATTGTATCCCCATTTCATCTCCCCAATAAATTCTAGCACTTTCTTTCATTGCACGAGACTTGATTTCTGGATATGTGACTGTTAACCATTCTTTTATCTTCTCTGGATTACGTTGATAGGCTGATTTAATTGGTTTTTGAGACGTAAAACCCAATCTATTCATAATTTTTCTTATAGAACGCCTGTTATACTGATAAAGGTAATTGGATTCTATATATTCTTGTACCACTTTACTATTCCATAACGTATAATCCATTCCCAATTCATCAGGTGTATGTGATAAAATTTTAGATTTTAATTCCTCTTCTTGATTTTTACTGATTTTAGATCCTGTTCCTACCTTTACTCCTCGCTTCTTATAGCGAAAGCTTTCTTCCTTATAAATTTTGTACTCTTTAAGATATTTCCATATAGAACTCCTAGAAAACCCAAAGGTAATAGATGCTTGTTTCTTGCTTATTCCATGTATAACTATTGCTTCCACTGCTTTCTTTCTTAATATCTTGAGATCGCTTGGTGATAATTTTTTATTAGACATTCTGTTATTACTCTTGATACAATATCATTATATCATTTCTCTAATGTTAGTTCAATATTTAAAGGCCGGAGTAATATTTCCGTGAATAACATAGCCGGTTTTATTATATTGAAATTCTTCTCCTTCAATAATTTCACCATCGAAACTCACCTTTAAAAGGTTATTTTCTGTGACCTCTTCGAACCTTAAACCAAAAGGATTGATATAATAATAATTTGCGCCGTGCGGTCTTGCTGAGAGATGAGTATAGGTGTGATCATCCATACCTAATTTTGCTAAAATCTAGTAAGCGTAAGCTAAGTTTTTTAACTGACATAATACTAAAATTATCTATCTAATGAGGTTGTCTCTGTGCTTGCAAAATTGAGTTTTCGGTAACTAATGCTTTCAGCTACGTGGATTTTTTTACGTAATCCGAACCGTTTAAATCGGCAATTGTCCGGGCTACTCTTAAAACTCTGTTATACCCTCGCATCGAAAGTTTGAACTTTTGGGCTGCCTCATTTAACAAATTCCGTCCTTCATCAACAGGCATAGCATAATCCGTAAGTAACTGGCCGTCTAGATTATTATTAAGTGCAATACCATAACCTTCGTAGCGTTTTGTTTGCAATTCTCTAGCTGCAAACACTCTTGCTGCAACAGTTTCCGAGCTTTCCAAGTTAGTTGTTGTAAGAGTATAATCAAAATCGTAAAACTCGTCACTACCTACTTCAATATGCAAATCAAATCGGTCAAGAATAGGCCCTGAAATTTTACTTTGATAATTGCTTCCGCACAAGAGGGCCTTATTGCATTCCTTGCTCGAATCACCTAAGTATCCGCATTTGCAAGGGTTCATGGCGGCAATTAACTGAAACCTGGCTGGATATTTTACTTGTGTCCCGGATCTGGAAATTAAAATTTCTCCTGTTTCAATAGGTTGCCTTAACGATTCTATTACTCCGAATGGAAATTCCAGTAATTCATCTAAAAACAGTACTCCATGGTGAGCTAAAGATATTTCTCCGGGTTTTACCTTTCGGTCCATTCCTCCGCCTACCATTTCTGGTATAGAACAATTATGATGAGGTGCTCTAAATGGTCTTTCATTAGTTAAGCATCCCTCTTTAAGATTGCCAGCAATACTTGAAATCATACTGACTTCTAAAATCTCCTGAGGAATAAGTGTTGGTAAAATACCAGGTAATCTTGAAGCAAGCATGGATTTACCAGTTCCTGGTGTCCGTACATTAACATATTATGACCGCCTGCAGCTGCTATTTCAAGAGCTCTTTTTGCAATTTTTTGGCCTTTTATATCTTTTAAATCCGGATAAGTAGCTGATTTATTACTAACGGCTGGTTCCGGTCTTGCTAAAGCTTGTATTCCGCTAAAATGATTAATTAAACTAAGCAAATTATCAGCAGCTATTACTTTCTCATTACCTGACCAAGCAGCTTCAGATCCATTATATTTTGAACAGATGATGCCTTTATTTCTACTACTTGCTCCGATAGCAGCAGGTAAAGCTCCGTTTACAGGTAGAATTGAACCGTCTAAAGATAATTCCCCAAAAACTAGATAGTCCATCATTTCATCGCTAGGGAGTACTTTCATTGCTGATAATATTGCTGCAGCAATTGCTAAATCAAAATGGCTTCCTTCTCTAACAAGATCTGCTGGGGCCAAATTAACTACTATTCTTTTTACTGGAAGAGTAAGACCAATAGATGATAAAGCAGCTCTCACTCTTTCCTTTGATTCAGCAATAGTTTTATCGGCTAAACCAACGATGACAAAATTTGGTACCCCTGGCGATATTTGCACTTGGACATCTACATCTGTTATGTCTACGCCGCTGAAAGTTAGGCTGCAAATTTTGGTAATCATAAATAGGATTAAATTTAAGGTTATTATTTTTTTGTGTAGGTAAAAATTGTATTTTACAAGTTTAATTACAGTATAGAGTAATTTTTGGAGGTAACTTATGAAAACTATAGGAAAAAGTCAAGAACAACTTCAGATAGAAGTGATGGCAAACTATTCAACCAACTAATGAAGCCCGATAATACCTAAAAAGTTCCTTACATTTATTTGCCAATGCAAAAATTGCTAAAGATTTCGCCTAAGATCTCATCCACTGTTATAACGCCCGTGATATTACTAAGGTATCTTATAGTCATTCTAATATCTTCTGCTGCTAAAACCGGATCATTTTCAAGATTTGAATTACTTAAAGACTCAAAAGCATAAGACAGCTGAGTTCTATGTCTCTCTCTAGTAATTTGGGGATTTTCTGAAGGGCTAGCTATTTGTTCGGCAATTTGGCAGATATGATCCATTAATTTCTCTACATTTTTGCCGGTTTTAGCTGATATGTAGAGTATATGCTTAGGTATGTGAGGCATAAACAGGTTCAAATGATTATAATCGTGGTTTGATACCTCATCTATTTTATTAAAAACAACTATCGTATTATCATCAATGAAATCTATAAAAAGTGCTATGTCTTTTTCATTTAATCCTTGCACATCATACATAATAATTTTGATGTCAGAATGCTTTAAGGTTTCCCTAGATTTTTTTATCCCGATTTGTTCGATCTCATCTACGCTGTTATCTCTAATTCCAGCTGTATCTTGAAGAATAATCGGGTATCCTCCTATATCAAGATGACCTTCAATAACGTCCCTCGTAGTTCCGGCAATATTTGAAACAATAGCTATTTCTCTTTTATTACTCCGGCCTTTAAATATTGAACTAACATTAGAGAAATGATATAATGATATTGTATCAAGAGTAATAACAAAATGTCTAATAAAAAATTATCACCAAGCGATCTCAAGATATTATTACTCCGGCCTTTAAATATTGAACTAACATTAGAGAAATGATATAATGATATTGTATCAAGAGTAATAACAAAATGTCTAATAAAAATTATCACCAAGCGATCTCAAGATATTAAGAAAGAAAGCAGTGGAAGCAATAGTTATACATGGAATAAGCAAGAAATAAGCATCTATTACCTTTGGGTTTTCTAGGAGTTCTATATGGAAATATCTTAAAGAGTACAAAATTTATAAGGAAGAAAGCTTTCGCTATAAGAAGCGAGGAGTAAAGGTAGGAACAGGATCTAAAATCAGTAAAAATCAAGAAGAGGAATTAAAATCTAAAATTTTATCACATACACCTGATGAATTGGGAATGGATTATACGTTATGGAATAGTAAAGTGGTACAAGAATATATAGAATCCAATTACCTTTATCAGTATAACAGGCGTTCTATAAGAAAAATTATGAATAGATTGGGTTTTACGTCTCAAAAACCAATTAAATCAGCCTATCAACGTAATCCAGAGAAGATAAAAGAATGGTTAACAGTCACATATCCAGAAATCAAGTCTCGTGCAATGAAAGAAAGTGCTAGAATTTATTGGGGAGATGAAATGGGGATACAATCAACAGATAATCGAGGTAAAACATATGGTCTTAAAGGCAAGACCCCAGCAATCAAGAGAAGTGGCTCAAGATTTAAATGTAATATGCTAACTGCTATTAGTCCGCAATGGTTTATGAACTGGATGGTATTTGAAGATAATTTTACCAGCAAAAAGTGTATTGAATTTTTAGGTAGACTGATCAGACAAATTAAGCAGAAAATATTTTTGATATTAGATAATCATAGAGTGCATCACAGTAAAAAGGTAAAAGCTTATGTAGAAAGACATAAGGACAAGGTAGAATTGTTTTATTTACCATCATATTGTCCTGATATGAATCCACAAGAACTTGTAAACCAAGATGTCAAAGCTAACTCCAATAATTTTCGAGTACTAAAATCAGTAAAAGATTTAACAATTAATGTACGGTCCTATTTAACACAAATTCAGTTTAATGGTATAAAAATTCAAAATTATTTTAAAAAGAAAGAAATAGCTTATGCTACTATATAATGTTCAATATTTAAAGGCCAGAGTAATAACAAACCAATTCAATACACTTATGAAGTTAAAAGCGTTTATCTCAAAGAAATACGCTAAAAAAAATTACAAATTATAAGCTCATATATCATCAATTGAGGTTCTTTTAGGCGATAAGGAAGGATGTGATTCAACTATTTCTCTTATTTTCTCGATAACCTTAGAACCAATAACTGCAGTATCCTGGCCTTTCTTTATAAGGTTTATTATTTTGTTAATTTTTACTAATCTTTTTTCGATATCAGCTGGGTTTAACCCTCTATCCATACCTGTTAAATAATCTGAGCATAAATACTCTGCTGCTTTTATGGAATTATTTGCTAGATATTCCACCGCTTCAGAACTACCTAAAGTATTAGCTTGGATATAATTAATTACCTTGCTTTTAACTTCTAGCTCAAATGCTCGTAATTCAAGGTATCTTTCAGCCTGATTTTTCTGCCCGGTCATCTGTTGTGGCTACCATGTCCAATTATTATTGCCATATCTTGCTTAATCGTCTCTAATGATTCATCCTTGCCTAAAACAGCAAACAAAGGAGAATATTTATCTAAAAGAACATTTGTAAATTCCTCAACGTTTTTTGATATCGAAAGAAATTTTTGTACTCTCTCTTTTAATTTTACAATGCTACTAGAATCATTATTGATTACAAGGCTGATATTTTTAGTTAGCACAAAAGCAGTTTTGGGCTTTGATACTGATAAACTTCTGGCTGTGCCGATAGCGATGTTTTGAGCTAAAGTTTGTAATAATTTACATTGATCAGCACCATTTATCTCTGTGTTTAATATTAAACATTCAGTTATAACTCTTGATGGTAAGTCAGTAGCATCAAGAGTTTGGTAATTTGGAAGATAATAATGGGCGAACCCTACAAGATATCCGAGCCCCTTATCTATAATCAATTCCGGATATTTTTTTATAAGCTCCGCTATTTTATACAACTCCACTGTTTTATCATTATCAGAAGAAACTATGCTCTCTTGGTAAGAAACAAGTAGCTTTAAAGCATTATCAATATCTTTTTTATTAAAAACTTTACGTATAAAAAACCTAAACTTATTAATCATTGTTAATAACACTTAAAAATATTTTCTTCAGAAAATATGCAACCTAGAATTGAATTTAATTACTTTTATGTGTGTCTACCAATACTAATCTACATACACACATTTAATTGATTAATCATTTTAGAATATTTATCAATAAATAACTTTTCAATGAATTTCGTATTCTCATTTAAATTCCAGTTTTCACTATCGAGTTGAACAATTATTTTATTATATTTTTTATATAATTCAGCATTCTGATCAATATCCAATACTATACATTTTATAGCTTTAGAACTTAACATATCGTCTAATTTTTGCATATTTTTTAAACTAGTATTGGAAGTTTGAAAAATATGCAATTGGGGGTTTTTAATGGGTTTAAAGAAATGTTCTAAACTATCACTAAGTAGAGCTACAGAAGCAAGGTTTTCTAGTTTTGATTTTTTAAATTTATCAAGTTCTTCAATTTTAATTAATTCTGCTTTTAAATTTTCCTGCACGTCATGTTTTATTTCAGGAAAATACCGGATAATAATTGCTGCAAGTTGTTTTTGGAGCTCTTTAGCATTCTTTAAATCGAGCCAAAAATGCCAATTAACTCCTCCTTCTATACTCTTAAAATTAATAGAATCAATTTCACTAATCTTCACTTTTTTGCCATGGTAATTAGAAAGTAACGGAGAGATTAGACTATCGAAATTATCATCAATATAAATAATCATGTCAGAATTATCTATTGCTGCTTTATCACTGGGCTTAGCATTATGATGATGTGGGCATCCTCCTGCTTTATCTAAAACTATAATATTAGCTTTATCTTTTGTGAGCATGGAAACAAGACTTGCTATTGGTGTAATTGTTACCACAATATTCGGATTAGCATATACAAAAGTTCTGCTGAAAAAAATTATTATTAGAACCAACACCAATTTTATTTTATTTTTCATTTTTTTGCGTCAATATCTTAATTAAATCTTGCTTTGTTAATTCAAAATTACTTTGGATCCATTTTTCTTGTAAATGACTAAGCTCTCTTCCTATTTCAGTACGGCTAATTCCCAGAGCTTCTACCTCCTTTCCGCTAAGAGGAAAAACCTGTTTCTGCTTATTTAGTAATTGTAAAAAAACATTTTCAATTCTTTCTTTTTTTTCAGATAAAGCTGCTAAAAATATAAAAAACTGCTCAAAATTATCATTTTCAAACCAGATTTTTTTTAAGAAACCTTCATCTATATTCGCTTGCTTTATAGCTAGTAATTTATCAATATGGCGAGGTTCAACCCGTGAAAATTTTAAGTTAATTAACTGAGTATAGCTAATATCGTTACCGCTTAGAGCAAACAATAGAGCATATTTAGTCTCCTTACTCAATAACACACCGAATTTTTCTGCTATCCTTTTGGCACTCACAAATTTTTCAAGACCTAAATTGTAAGGAAGTGGAAGAACTTCCTGCAGAACAGAACAATCGTTCATTAGACGAATTATATCACAATAATTCGGCAAACGGAGAATTAAATTAAGTTCTGATTTTATTCTTTCTCTAGATAATTTTTTTATAAAAGACTTATATTTTATGCACGCCTTCAAACTATCCTGGTCTACCTTTTTACCAAATTTACCCAAAAACCTGAAAAATCGTAATATTCTCAAATAATCTTCTTGAATGCGTAACTCTGGATCACCTATAAATTTTACACACCCTAATGTTAAGTGTTCAATACCATTAAAATAATCATATATCTTCTCTTCAAAAGGACAATAACTAAGAGCATTAATTGTAAAATCCCTGCGAAGCGCATCAATGTAGAAATCTTTAGTATATTCCACTTTAGCATGTCTACCATCTGAGCTTATATCTTTCCTTAAAGTCGTTACTTCAAATAGCTCTTCCTCATATAATATAGACACAGTACCGAATTTAATACCTGTTGGAATTACTTTATGCCCTAATGCTCTGAAAACTTTTATCAGCTCTTCCGGCAGCATTGTAGTTATAATATCAACGTCCTCCGATTCTATACCGAGAATAGCATCTCGAACCACACCACCTACCACTCTTGCTTTATGGTTTTTAGAATTTATAATTTCTAAAACATATAAATAATTATTTGACTTTATATTTAGCTTCCTTTTTAGCTCTAACATCTAGAAATATTTATTTAAACTTAATTTATATTTTAGGTTAAATAACAGTATTTAGCTATTCTAATTTTAGCAGGTTCTGCTATATCCTACCTACTTAAGCGATTAAACTATTGATATAATTTAATCACGTTGATTGTAAATAATTAATTTTTTTAATAATTTGAAACAAACTTGTCACTATATAGCTATTACTCCGGCCTTTAAATATTGAACTAACATTAGAGAAATGATATAATGATATTGTATCAAGAGTAATAACAAAATGTCTAATAAAAAATTATCACCAAGCGATCTCAAGATATTAAGAAAGAAAGCAGTGGAAGCAATAGTTATACATGGAATAAGCAAGAAACAAGCATCTATTACCTTTGGGTTTTCTAGGAGTTCTATATGGAAATATCTTAAAGAGTACAAAATTTATAAGGAAGAAAGCTTTCGCTATAAGAAGCGAGGAGTAAAGGTAGGAACAGGATCTAAAATCAGTAAAAATCAAGAAGAGGAATTAAAATCTAAAATTTTATCACATACACCTGATGAATTGGGAATGGATTATACGTTATGGAATAGTAAAGTGGTACAAGAATATATAGAATCCAATTACCTTTATCAGTATAACAGGCGTTCTATAAGAAAAATTATGAATAGATTGGGTTTTACGTCTCAAAAACCAATTAAATCAGCCTATCAACGTAATCCAGAGAAGATAAAAGAATGGTTAACAGTCACATATCCAGAAATCAAGTCTCGTGCAATGAAAGAAAGTGCTAGAATTTATTGGGGAGATGAAATGGGGATACAATCAACAGATAATCGAGGTAAAACATATGGTCTTAAAGGCAAGACCCCAGCAATCAAGAGAAGTGGTTCAAGATTTAAATGTAATATGCTAGCTGCTTATTAGTCCGCAAGGGTTTATGAACTGGATGGTATTTGAAGATAATTTTACCAGCAAAAAGTGTATTGAATTTTTAGGTAGACTGATCAGACAAATTAAGCAGAAAATATTTTTGATATTAGATAATCATAGAGTGCATCACAGTAAAAAGGTAAAAGCTTATGTAGAAAGACATAAGGATAAGCTAGAATTGTTTTATTTACCATCATATTGTCCTGATATGAATCCACAAGAACTTGTAAACCAAGATGTCAAAGCTAACTCCAATAATTTTCGAGTACTAAAATCAGTAAAAGATTTAACAATTATATGTACGGTCCTATTTAACACAAATTCAGTTTAATGGTATAAAAATTCAAAATTATTTTAAAAAGAAAGAAATAGCTTATGCTACTATATAATGTTCAATATTTAAAGGCTAGAGTAATAAGCAGCAAATTCATTAAACTTGATTTACCGGCATTAGGTTTTCCTACTATCGTAAGTTTTAAACCGTTTCGCAGGCGTTCACCTCTGTTATTATCCCTTAAATGGTTAGAGATTTCGCAGCATAAATTATTGATATTATCTTTTGTGTGCGCAAGTACTTCAGCGGGTATATCTTCATCGGGAAAATCAATATAAGCTTCAATTAAAGACATAATTTTAAGAAGTTGCTTACGCCAATTTGTATATATTACTTCTAATCCTCCACCAAGTTGTCTTATGGCTTGCTTATGCTGTAATTCCGTTTCTGCGTCGATAAGATCGGCAAGTCCTTCTGCTGCTGTTAAATCAAATTTACCGTTTAAAAAAGCTCTTTTGGCAAATTCTCCTGGTTCTGCCACTCTTAAATCCTCTATCAAACTTAATGCCTGGTTAAGTAATTTTATTACTGCTATACTGCCATGAGCGTGTATTTCGGCTGATTCTTCCCCTGTAAAACTGGAATTTGCGTTAAAATAAATGACCAAGGCCTTATCTATCTCCATCCCGGTTTTAGGGTGAAAAATTTTCCGTAAATACATTTTTCGTGGCTGTAATGCCGTTATTTTCCCACTAATTAAGCTTTCCAGTGCTGATAGGCTATTTGGGCCTGATATTCTGTAAACAGTTACCCCGGCTTTTCCCACTCCTGAGCATTGGGCAAAAATTGTATTCATTAACTATTCTTAATTGTTGATAGGTATTTACATTTCTTATATTATACCGTTAACTTGGATATTTTAAAGCTATTTAAGAATATTAGGTAGACCATGAATGATAATGAAAACAGTAATTACTTATCTTTAAGCAAACTTAATTGTACAATTGATGATTTTACCCCTAATATACTTAATTTAGTAAAAGCAAAGAAAAAAGGTGATTTATATAGAAAATTTGCCCAAAGATTTTTAACTTATATTCCTGTTGATTACAGGTCAAAAGATAAAATATCATTATTTGGTGATTTTACGGATGAAGCTTTTGAATTTTTTAAACAAAGAAAAAATGAAGAAAGAAAGATTGAGATTTCAAAAGTTAAATTTCAGAATAATAACTCTATTACCATATTAATAATTATTGAAAATCGGCCGTTTATTATTGATTCATTAAATTGTTTAACCTCAAGATTGGGGTTGCAAACTATTTTTACGTTTCATCCAGTAGTTTTTTCTAAAAGAGATAAAAACGGTAATTTAATTGATATTGTTTCGACTGGTGAAGAAGCGTCAAGAGAATCACTAGTATTTATTAAAGCTCTGGGAAATTTTAATGAAGAAACTATACAAGTCTTAAAAAAGGAAATAAATAAAATTATTGATTTAGTCGATTACACCTATAACTCTTGGCAAACTTTACTAAATAAATTAATTGCGGTAACTAATGATATATCCCGCCATAAGGATGTGTATGAGGAAAAAGGGTTGCCTGCCGAAGAGACAATTGATTTTCTAAATTGGCTGCAGAAAGATAATTTTACTTTTCTTGGTATGGTTGAATTTGATATTCCTTCTATGCAAATAATCCATGAAGATGGGGTAAAAGATATTTGGCAAGAGAATAAGGAAGAGCTAAAGATTATAATAGAGTTTTCTAAAAGGGATTATTACTCTAATAAACTTGCCATGCTTGGTAAACTTAATAAGGTATCGCCGGTACATCGTAATGCGCTTGTAGATTATATTCTAATTAAGCACCTAGATGAAAATGGGCAATATAAATCAGGTAGCATAATTTTTGGACTTTACGGAATGGCAATTTATTACCAATCCATAAAAAGTGTACCTATTTTACGGGGAAAAATGAATTACGTGCTTGATGAATCGGGGTTTCCTTTAAACAGTTATAATTCTAAAAAGCTAAAAAATATTATCGAATCTTTGCCTCGTGATACTTTAATTCAAATTGACGAAACCGATTTGTATTGTATGTGTCTCCACATGCTTTCAAGTATGCGTAGTAAAAAACTAAAATTGTTTATCCAACAAGATTGGGCTGGATCCTTTATTAATATTATTATTTTTATGCCAAGGAATCGACTCACGCCGGATGTGTATAATACAATTAGTAACTATCTGTCACAAAAGTTTGATAGTGAAATTATTACTGATAATATAACCGTACTGGCTCAGGACTTTTTACACCTTTTTGCTACTATTCCCTTAAAAGATAAAAGCAAGCTGAATTTTGACCCTCAGGAACTAGAAGAAGATTTGATAAAAATTACTACTAATTGGTCAGATTCTTTATTAGAGAAATTATGTGAAAAATATGGAGAGTACGAAGGGGGACTAAAACATAAGCAACTAGAATTTGCTTTTCCTCCTGAATATAAGCATAAATTTAATGCAAGTAGTACAATTGAGGATATTAACAATCTAAAAAAAGCTTCAGATTTAAATAAAACTGTTTTTAATCTTTTACAGAAATCACCTTCAGAGTTTATTTTAAAAATCTACAGTCCATCAGTATTTTTACCCATTTCGGACACTTTGCCTGCTATAGAGAACTTGGGTTTTATAGCAATTGATGAGCAAAGTTCTATAATCAAAAAAACAAATGAAATTAAGCAGAGCTGGATTTATGAATTTATTTTAGCAAGCCATACGGAAATAGAAATTCCATTTAGCATGTTAAAGAAAAATATTGAAGTAGCTCTTGAGAAAATCCATGAGAGAATATTCCCAAGCAACTCTTTAAGTAAGTTACTTGTTATTTCCGGCATGGATTGGCAAAAAATTTATTTATTGAAAGCTCTAACAACTTATTTACATCAAACCGGTATTTCTTATGGAAAGGCATACGTTCAGCTAACTTTAATAAAACATTATAAATTTACAGAACTGCTTGTAAAGCTGTTTACTGCTTTATTCGACCCTGAGTTATATTCAAAAAAACTGGCAAAATCAATTAGCAAGGATCTGGAAAATTACCTTGATGGAGTTTCTAATAGCACGGAGGATAAAGTCCTGCGTAATATGTATCAAATTATTAATGCTATTACTAGAACTAATTTCTACCAAACAAAAGGTGAGGAAATAAAACCTTATATTTCTTTTAAATTTGATTCTCATAAAGTACCAGATTTACCGCTACCAAGACCTTATGCCGAAATTTTTACTTATTCTAATGAGTTTGAAGGTATTCACCTTAGAGGTGGAAAAGTTGCACGAGGTGGAATTAGATGGTCAGATAGGGGAGAGGACTATAGATTAGAGGTATTAGGCTTGATGAAAGCTCAGATGGCTAAGAATGCTGTTATAGTACCTGTTGGTTCAAAAGGTTGTTTCTTTGTTAAATTTGAACAAAAGGGTTTCTCTCGAGCGGACTATATGGCAAAAGTTGTTATATGCTATCAAAATTTTTTGAGAGGACTTCTAGATCTTACGGATAATTGGGTTAATGGTAAAATAGTCTGGTCGGCAAAAACTGTAGTTTACGATCTTGATGACCCCTATTTAGTAGTAGCAGCAGATAAAGGAACAGCATCTTTTTCCGATTATGCTAATCAAGTTTCACTTGAATATAACTTCTGGCTTGGTGATGCCTTTGCCTCCGGCGGATCACTGGGCTATGATCATAAAAAGATGGGGATTACAGCTAAAGGTGCTTGGATTTCAGCTCGTTCTCATTTTTATGATATGGGTAGGGATATTCAGTCTGAGCCATTTACAGTAATAGGTATTGGAGACATGGCAGGTGACGTATTTGGTAATGGGATGTTGCTTTCCAAATATATAAAATTGGTAGCGGCGTTTAATCATATACATATTTTTATAGATCCTAATCCGGACTGCAAGATAAGTTATAAAGAAAGGCAAAGATTATTTAATATACCCGTTAGTAAATGGTCGGATTATAACTCTGAATTAATTTCTAAAGGTGGAGGGGTTTTTGAGAGATCAGTAAAAATTGTCCATATATCGAAGGAAATACAAAGCCTTCTGGATTTAGACAATAGCTCTGTTACTCCTAATGATTTAATCAAGGCTATTTTAAAAGCTGAGGTAGATTTATTATGGAATGGCGGGATAGGAACATATATCAAAGCATCATCAGAAAACAATGCAGGTATCGGTGATAAAACCAATGATAATTTACGTTGTGATGCTAAAGATATACGTGCGAAAGTAGTCTGTGAGGGTGGTAATCTTGGAGTTTCTCAGCTTGGTAGGATTGAATATGCTCTGTGCGGAGGGCGTATAAATACTGATTTTATTGATAATTCTGCCGGAGTTGATTGTTCTGATCACGAGGTAAATATTAAAATTGCTCTAAATACGGCTGTTTCTTCGGGTAATTGTACTGTAGAAGAACGTAATTATTTATTACAACAGATGACCTCGCAAGTTGAAGAATTAGTATTAGCTGACAATTATAATCAGAATCAAGCAATTACTATTGCGCAAAGAACACCAGTTTTAAATATTGAAAATTTCGGACAGTTGATACGCAATTTAGAACAAGAAGGTTTGCTAAACAGAGAAGTTGAGTTCTTGCCCGCCTTATCAGAACTTTCACGTAGGGCAATTGCAAGGGAAAAAATAACAAGACCAGAGCTTGCAGTATTGTTATCGTACAGCAAAATGTCAGTAGAAAGAGAGCTGATGTTTTCAACTATTGCAAATAGATAAATACTTCGAGAAATATTTGTTTAATTATTTTCCGAATTTAATGAGAGAGAGGTTTAGTGATGAGATTTTAAATCATCCTTTAAAAAAGGATATTATAATTACTGTTATAGCTAATAAATTAGTCAATCAACTTGGAGGGTCATTAATTACTGATATCAAAAAGGAAACTGGCGGTGTTTTATGTGATATCGCAAGGGCTTATAGTGTAATTTGTGAATTGTTTGATTTAGACGGTTTATGGAAAAAAGTAGAAAATCTGGATAAAACAATCAGTACAGAAATAAAAGTAGACATGTTTACCGATCTTACTAAAACAATGCGTAGAGGTATTAGTTGGTTTATAAAAAATACTAAGTCTCCTCTGAATATTTTAGAAACAGTAGAAGAGTATAAAGAGCAAATACACCGGATAACTAATTTAATGAGGAAACTCCTAGTTGGCGAAACTAAAACAAAATTTTTTAATAAAATAAATATTTACAAGCAAGCAGGAGTGCAAGAAAATCTGGCAAAATCTGTAGCTTCCCTAGAATCTTTAGTATCGGTTTTTGACATTATTTATGTAGCCAAAATCACTAATTCTAAAGACGAAGATGTTGCAAATTTATATTTTGAAAGTGGGGATTTGCTCAATATTGATTGGCTTAGAAAATCCTGTGAGGCACAGATAGACGATTCTTATTGGAATAGGTTATCAATCCAATCATTAAAAGATGATTTTTATGATAAACAAAGGCGTTTTGTCATGGAAATAGTGAAAAAATACCAAAATAAGGTTGATTTATTAAGTTGGATTAATGACAATAACCAAAGTGCCGGTATTTTTACTGATTTTGTAACAGAACTTAAATTACAGGAAACTGTTAACTTAAATATGCTTATATTGGCTAATAAAAAATTTGAATTATTCTTAAGGCAACTTAGTGATTGATTATGACTTCTAAACTGGGAGAGGCAAGAGAAGCAGCAGGGTATAGTATTGAGTATGTTGCGGACAAACTAAATATCCGTAAGCAATATTTACTTGCACTTGAAGAAGGGAACTATGACATAATGCCGGGAAAAGTTTATGCCGAAGGATACAAAAAAATGTATTGTGAATTCCTGGAGATTAATAATTCCCAGAATGAGCAGGACAATTGTTCAGCAGCTACCCAAACATTAGATAGTACTAAGGTGCCTATTCGTACTAAAAAATATACCAAATATATAATTATTTGTTCTATTATTTTGCTGGCTTTAATGGTAGTACTATATGATTTTTTAAAGGCGCAACCTGAAGAATTACTTATAACAACACAATCAGATGATGGAAACGATGGAAGTAGACAAGAAAGCCCTGATACACCTTATAAAAAAGATTAATAGTAATGTAGACAAGCTTATTTTCGAATTAAATGTAAAAGATAAGCAAATTGAAGAGTTAAAAATACAGAATCAGGAATTAAAAAATAACAGTGCAACAATTCTTAATCAAATTAAAGAGTATATTAAAGAACTAGAAGAAATAAGAAATCATTATGTCGATAGTAACAATAACTCTAAATGATAAAACTTTTAAGTTATCTTGCCCAGAAGAAAGTCATACTGAACTTCATTCTCTTGCTAAAGAACTTGATAATGAAATAAATAAAATAAGGCAAGCCAATCCTTCAGCTTCTTTTGAGCTCGTGCTGGTTATGGTTGCACTTAATCTTTTGGATAATAAACAAAAGCAAGCAAACTTGAACGCTCAACATATAGTAAAAGAGGTTAATGAAGATATCCAAATACTATTATCTTCGATATTTAATGAACTGAAAGTAGTTGCAGAAAAATTAGAAAGATGATAAAAGTAATCTAAGGGCTGCTTAGTGCGTCAGAGTAGATAAAAACCCCTAGGGCAATAAGCATTTGCAAGGGATTGGTCACTTTGGCATCATCGTGGTGATGTAATTACTGAGCCCACCTTATCGAAAGTTCTCTGATGGTGGACTTTATTCAACGGCTAAAGTGGTTCTTTCTTAAGATTTTAAAACTAATCTATTTTAAAACTGCTCTAGGTATAAAGAAGTTTAAGTTCGATAAACTCCTGAAGTTATTAGTTTTTCAAGCTATTTTCTATAAAATTAGTAGCATGTACAATATAAATCTGTATAATGGCAGCGGTAAAAAATTGGAAAAGACCATAAGCAAGTAAACCTATAGACATTCCACTTCGAGCCAGTAAAAAAGTTTAGTGGGAATAGGACAAAATTTATTATCTGATGAAAGAGGTAGGGTTGAGCTAGTTGTCGGTAAACCGACTTGCTATTCTAAATCAGCTAAGGAAGAAATAGAAACCGATAAAATTGATATTTTATCTCCTTCGCTTGAGTCTAATAGCTTTACGTCTTTATCCTCTTTACAAAGCTTGCCATTGGCAGAAGAACTTTCTGTACCAAAGAAAATTAGAATCTGAAGATTTTTCTGCTCTTTTAGCTCCGTTATCTGCTTTTAATAAAGAAAATATTACTTCAGCACCTCTGGTGTCGGTTAGTGGTCCAGAATTAGCGAAAGAAACTCCGTCTATTTCACTACATGCTATACCTGAGCCTATCCCGCCTTCTTCATTAAAATCCATTAAGCCAATGGCATCGGAGTCACTTGCTGATGATACTTTTCTTTCAGTAACTGGTAGTGATAAAAATTCGGATTTAGGTATTTCTTCCCAAAGTACTGATTTAGAAATTAATCAGAAATATTTAGAACAGGGGAGTACGCAAGAAGAACAAGAAACAATAACTTGGGAGAGGATGTAAATTTTATTTTTCAGCTCGACGAGTAATAACCTTATCGCTCTTTCAATTTTAACAAAAGATTAATTTTATCAAAATAGGATTCAAAAATTTTATCCAAAGGGGCTTTAATAACTTGTTCCTTATCAAATATTTTTGCCGGAATTGTAATTTCTAGTGCATGTAACATCATCCTTTTAAAAGGTAGTCCGCCATATTTTAAGTCTCCTAGAATCGGAAATCCTAGTTGTTTGCTATGATAGAGTCAATCAATTTATTTTGTGTAAGTTGTATTTTTTAATTCCAGTAAATCATGCCTAAAATCCCCGCATAAAATTTCAAATTGATTCAATGCCAAAGACCAATTTTTAATCGGCATGGTCCATTTTTTGGCAGCATTTTTTAGAGCCAAAAATACGATTTTTAAAATAGACTTATCATCTGGAAAAACCCCTTTATTGTTGATGATTTTTCTGATTTGACGATTTATCGATTCTATCGCATTGGTAGTATAAATTACCCGCCTAATCTCATCAGGAAAAGCAAAAAGAGGAATAATCCCGCTCCAATTCCTTTGCCAAATATCAGAGATCACAGGATATTTATTATCCCATTTAGCAGCAAACGATTTTAGCTCCAGATATCCTATTTCTTCGCTGTTTGCAGTGTAAATCCTTTTAAGATCCGTTGTGACCGCTTTTAAATCCTTGTAAGAAACATATTTTACAGAATTCCTCGCCATATGTACTATACAGAGTTGTACAATCGTATTAGGATAAATGCTATTTATGGCTTCAGGAAAGCCTTTTAATCCATCAACGCATGCTACATATATCTGTTTTATCCCTCTGTTCTTTAGCTCAGTTACAACCTGCATCCAAAACTTGGAACCTTCATTTTTACCGACCCAGATCCCCAGTAATTCCTTTTTCCCTTCCATGTTAACACCTATTGCAAGATATACCGCTTTGTTAATTACTGTATGATTATCCCTTGCTTTAACGTGTATGCAATCCAAATATAATATTGGATATACATCGTCTAGGGACCTGTTTTGCCATGTAGTATTACTCCGGCCTTTAAATATTGAACTAACATTAGAGAAATGATATAATGATATTGTATCAAGAGTAATAACAAAATGTCTAATAAAAAATTATCACCAAGCGATCTCAAGATATTAAGAAAGAAAGCAGTGGAAGCAATAGTTATACATGGAATAAGCAAGAAACAAGCATCTATTACCTTTGGGTTTTCTAGGAGTTCTATATGGAAATATCTTAAAGAGTACAAAATTTCTAAGGAAGAAAGCTTTCGCTATAAGAAGCGAGGAGTAAAGGTAGGAACAGGATCTAAAATCAGTAAAAATCAAGAAGAGGAATTAAAATCTAAAATTTTATCACATACACCTGATGAATTGGGAATGGATTATACGTTATGGAATAGTAAAGTGGTACAAGAATATATAGAATCCAATTACCTTTATCAGTATAACAGGCGTTCTATAAGAAAAATTATGAATAGATTGGGTTTTACGTCTCAAAAACCAATTAAATCAGCCTATCAACGTAATCCAGAGAAGATAAAAGAATGGTTAACAGTCATATATCAAGAAATCAAGTCTCGTGCAATGAAAGAAAGTGCTAGAATTTATTGGGGAGATGAAATGGGGATACAATCAACAGATAATCGAGGTAAAACATATGGTCTTAAAGGCAAGACCCCAGCAATCAAGAGAAGTGGTTCAAGATTTAAATGTAATATGCTAGCTGCTATTAGTCCGCAAGGGTTTATGAACTGGATGGTATTTGAAGATAATTTTACCAGCAAAAAGTGTATTGAATTTTTAGGTAGACTGATCAGACAAATTAAACAGAAAATATTTTTGATATTAGATAATCATAGAGTGCACCACAGTAAAAAGGTAAAAGCTTATGTAGAAAGACATAAGGACAAGCTAGAATTGTTTTATTTACCATCATATTGTCCTGATATGAATCCACAAGAACTTGTAAACCAAGATGTCAAAGCTAACTCCAATAATTTTCGAGTACTAAAATCAGTAAAAGATTTAACAATTAATGTACGGTCCTATTTAACACAAATTCAGTTTAATGGTATAAAAATTCAAAATTATTTTAAAAAGAAAGAAATAGCTTATGCTACTATATAATGTTCAATATTTAAAGGCCAGAGTAATAACTTCTTCTATTACTCCGTCAGTGACAGTTGATATAAGGTCCTTGGAAATATTGGTCTGGTATATCTCCTCTAAATGGCTATGTATCTCACTGACAGTCATCCATCTTGCATATAGTAAAATCACTTTATCATCAAAACCACTAAATCTCCTAACTCCTTCAGGAATCAATTGAGGTTCAAATTCTCCTTCCCTGTCCCCTTGAAACATCTACGGTAATCTGATGACCGTCGTCATCTATAATCGTTTTTTCATAACTGCCGTTGCGACGATTATTATCGCTCTTGATTATCTTACTATGTTTAGAATAACCTAGATCGTGTTCTAATTCACTTTCAAGAATTCTCTCTACTATTTGCTTTTTAAGTTTATTAAATAATCCACCCGCGACCAAATAATTCAGATGGATCTGCTTTTGATAGTAATTCTTCGACTAATTTAGTATTTATATCTACTTCTTTTTCTGCTAATTTTTTAGCCATTTTTTCCTCTGTATTTAAGTTGCTTTTTTATAGTATCTTCTACTATATCCTTTTGCAACTTACACAAACTATATGACAGACTCGTTGATTGATATAAATCCCTTCATGCATGTTAAAAACCTTTCTATAAATCGCTTTAAAATATGATTTATTACTCTAGCCTTTAAATATTGAACATTATATAGTAGCATAAGCTATTTCTTTCTTTTTAAAATAATTTTGAATTTTTATACCATTAAACTGAATTTGTGTTAAATAGGACCGTACATTAATTGTTAAATCTTTTACTGATTTTAGTACTCGAAAATTATTGGAGTTAGCTTTGACATCTTGGTTTACAAGTTCTTGTGGATTCATATCAGGACAATATGGTGGTAAATAAAACAATTCTAGCTTGTCCTTATGTCTTTCTACATAAGCTTTTACCTTTTTACTGTGATGCACTCTATGATTATCTAATATCAAAAATATTTTCTGCTTAATTTATCTGATCAGTCTACCTAAAAATTCAATACACTTTTTGCTGGTAAAATTATCTTCAAATACCATCCAGTTCATAAACCCTTGCGGACTAATAGCAGCTAGCATATTACATTTAAATCTTGAGCCAACTTCTCTTGATTGCTGGGGTCTTGCCTTTAAGACCATATGTTTTACCTCGATTATCTGTTGATTGTATCCCCATTTCATCTCCCCAATAAATTCTAGCACTTTCTTTCATTGCACGAGACTTGATTTCTGGATATGTGACTGTTAACCATTCTTTTATCTTCTCTGGATTACGTTGATAGGCTGATTTAATTGGTTTTTGAGACGTAAAACCCAATCTATTCATAATTTTTCTTATAGAACGCCTGTTATACTGATAAAGGTAATTGGATTCTATATATTCTTGTACCACTTTACTATTCCATAACGTATAATCCATTCCCAATTCATCAGGTGTATGTGATAAAATTTTAGATTTTAATTCCTCTTCTTGATTTTTACTGATTTTAGATCCTGTTCCTACCTTTACTCCTCGCTTCTTATAGCGAAAGCTTTCTTCCTTAGAAATTTTGTACTCTTTAAGATATTTCCATATAGAACTCCTAGAAAACCCAAAGGTAATAGATGCTTGTTTCTTGCTTATTCCATGTATAACTATTGCTTCCACTGCTTTCTTTCTTAATATCTTGAGATCGCTTGGTGATAATTTTTTATTAGACATTTTGTTATTACTCTTGATACAATATCATTATATCATTTTTCTAATGTTAGTTCAATATTTAAAGGCCGGAGTAATAACTATAACTTTAGAGAATAGAACTGTTAGTGATTCATGTATTGTATATTCTTAAACCTGTATTGAATATAGAAATTTATTTAGAGTGTGATAAAAATGTTTTATAGATTTTCATGCTATTGTTTGTAAAGGATTGTAAGGTGTAAGTAACGCGAGTTGCCAATTAATTATACTGGTGAAAGCTATATTTAAAGCTGGTTACAGGTAAAGCTTGTTATTAAAATGTTTCTTATAAAAGCATATTTTGTAAAAATGACTGTTATTGAGCTTTTTTAATATTACAAATCACCTTAACAGGCTTATAAAGCTTAGCTGTGCTGCTATCAATTAATTGGCAACTCGCGTTAAGTAGTAATGCTTAATCGTCATATTTATTTTTTGTAAAAGAAAAAATAAATAGATAAAAAGCAAAGAACTTGTAATATACTATCAGATGTTCACTACTAGTAAAACCTTGATTATTAAGCATTTTAAGTGCAGTTTCATTATTAAAAAACATAAATATAACATATTTATATTAATAAGGGGGGTGTTTTTGATTTTTTTGGGAGGTAGGGGAGAAAATTTTTTAAAAATTTTATTGATTAATCATTTTATATTTTATAGCTTAAACTTAATAACCATTAAAAAATTAATCTAACTAACACAAGTGTACTCTAATTTTAAAAGTTTTGTCTGTTATTTTATAATTATTACCTCACTAGCACTATCAACAGCCTGTAAAGCAGATGAGGAGGCAGTAGGTAAAACGCAAAAGTTTATCATTACGCCTTTTGCGGGTTATAGGTATGACGTTTTTCGATGGTCAATACCAGAGGCTAACTCTACTAATAGTAAAAAAAATTCAGAACTTACATGGAAAAATCATATATCTGAAACTGGGATAAAAATAGAAATGCAGCCAGAAGGAAATCAATTCAGTTTTCAGGGGCAATTAAAATACGGTTATATCCTTCCAAAGAGTAGAAATCAAGATTCAGATTGGGATAATATAGGAGAATTTTCAAAGGCTTTTTCATCTGTCAAGGGTAATACGTTTGATTTATCAGGAGCTATCGGATTTTCTCAAAATATAACTCCAGTTTTGGTTACTTACTGTATGGGTATAGATTACAGTAAATGCAGAATGCAAAGCTATGGGGTGCATTACTCAATTAATAGATTACGTAATCAAAATATTAGTAATATCGATAAGCTAGGGCGTATATATCCTAAATCTCAGTTAGTAACAAGATATAATTTTAGTAATTATTCTCCATGGTTAGGAGCTTCAATGAATTATTCTTTTAATGATAAGTTCTCAATTATTCCAACAGTAAAATTGTATTTATTTTTCCTATATGGACAAGCAAACTGGGTTTTAAGGGATGACTTCCAACACAATCCTAGTTTTGTACATAAAGCTTTAGGAATAGGAGCTAGCTTTGATAACGAGTTATTATATAAACACAGTAATAATCTAGATTTAAGAGTTAACCTTGGAATTAAAAAATTATCCATGACTAAAGGAAAAGATAAAGCTTTTCTTGCTAATAACACAACTCTTTCAAAAGATTTGAAGAAATTATCTCTATTTTCTTCGTTTATAAGTGGTGGTATAAGGTATCATTTTTGAATGTATGGGATATATGCAAGCATTAGAGCAGAGAAGTCTTACTAGGGAGCAGAAAGAAGCTGTAGGATTATTGTCTATAGGTACGTTTCTCGAGTTTTTTGACTTAATGCTTTATGTACACATGATTATATTATTAAATGAATTATTTTTTCCGCCTACAGATCCTTTTATAACTTCTCTGCTTTCTGCTGCAACATTTTCCAGTACATTTATACTACTACCTATTGGTTCATTATTTTTTGGATATTTGGGTGATAAGTTTGGTAGAAAGAAAATTGTGATGTTATCAACGGCAATAATGTCTCTTTCCTGTATTCTTATAGCCAACCTACCAACCTACGCTCAAATAGGAATAACAGCATCAATAATATTAACTGTATGCAGAGTAGTACAGTCCATGAGTTGCGCAGCAGAGTTCACAGGAGCGAGTCTGTATCTAACAGAGTTAATACCTTACCCTAATAAATATTGGGTAGTAGCATTAATAGGATTAATATCAGCGGTTGGTGGGCTTGCTGCCCTTGCAATTGCAAGCTTAGTATATTCAATAGGTTTTAATTGGAGAGCTGCTTTTGGAATGGGAGCTGTGGTTGCGGTTATAGGTTTGTTTGCAAGAACATTATTAAAAGAAACACGAGAATATGTTGATGCAAAAAAAAGATTAGCGAATGTAACAAAAGATTCTAGCATTTTGAATAAGTATTATAGTCAAAATAAAACAAATAAAAAAACTATCTTGGGTTATTTTGGAATAGAGGCTACTTGGCCTGTTGTTTTTTATTTGGTATATATTCATTTCGCTCATGTCTTAAAAAATCAGTATGGATATAGCTCAGAAATGATCATAAAACATAATTTTTATTTAACTATATTGCTAACAGTTCAAGCTGCTTTTTTTGTTTATTTAGTCTCTAAAATAAATCCCATCATTCTTTGTAAAATAAAAGCTTTCTTGTTTGCTGTGTTTACCCTGTGTATGCCATTTTTATGTAACAGCATAAACTCATCAGAGGATGTTATTTTATTACAAGTAGTAATGCTATTAATATACCCTAGTTCATTTACAATCATACCAGTAATTTATTCTCATTTTCCTGTTTTAAAGAGATTTACTTATACAGCTACAATATACTCTACAGCAAAAGCTGTCATGTATTGTATTACATCTTTTGGAATTGTTCTATGTCTTGATTCTTGTGGAAACTATGGTCTATATATAATATTATTGCCAATAGCATTATTGTATATAGTTTCAATTAATCACTTTTCAGATTTAGAAAAGGAAGCTGGAAGGAATTACTCTTTTCTTTTAAAAAATTATAACAATCTAAATTGAGAGTCCCTGTTATATTATTACACAATATTGCTAATTTCTCCTCAGTACTTCTTAAGTCTAGCATGCAGACTATAGGAAGTAACTCTTTTATGGTCTCTTCAGAGATTTTATTCTTTTTATCGTCAATCATACAAGCAATAGTCTGCATGTTATGAAACCTATCAAATAACTTTATTAGCAGTACTTCTTCATCTTGTTTTTGATAAGCGTTATTTAATACCTCCTCTACACTTAACTTACTTCCATCTGGTCTATCACGGGTAAGTATGTCAACCATTTCAGTTATTCTCCATCCAAAATTATCCAAAATCATACCAGCAGTAACTTCGGTATCTTCTATTATATCGTGCAATATACTAGCTACTATTACATCGGTTTTTAGCTTGTAATCAGAAATTATATAAGCTACTTCTAGCGGATGGGTGTAATATGCCTCACCACTCTTTCTTTTTTGATTACCATGGTATTTCTTAGCCCAATAAATAGCTTTATTGATTAAATCAAAATCTAATACATTTTTAGTATCCAGTGATTTTAACTTGTCTATTAATCTGATTGAATACCGGCAAGATGCTTGATAGTCCATGATTTATATGCTCTGCTTATTCTTTTTTTACAATAAGATTTTTAAAATGATTGAAAATAGGATAAATGGCAATTCCAAGACTAAAACCACTAACAAAATAACTTATATTATCTATAACTTTTACTAAAGTAGCTTGCGGTAATCTACATAAAACAACTATTATAATTGCTCCTATAACAAAAAATGTTATTGAACATAATAGAGTCATATGATTAACATATGAATCAGGATTACCGCCTTTTTTATTATTGATTTTTACCATATTGCTTTTAAAAATCCTAGTGTAATAAGACGAACTGATACTGCTTCCGCAGAAGCTATAAATATTTGAGAGATCTCATCAACTGTTTTACCCTCATAAAAAAACTGAGAAATCACTTTTTTGGGCATAAGCAACTCTGCTGCTATTTCATTGGCTTCTATCTCAGCACTCAATTGGTCGCTATCTTTTCGAAAAAACAAATGATCTTCAAAACAACCATTATCCTCCAACCATTTCTTAGAATAACTATTTTTTAAAAAAGAAATATAATGTCCTATTTCATGCGCTGTTGTAAAACGTTTCCTTTTTAAAGAATGCTTGTCGTTTACAATAATTTCATACGAATCACTATCTTTGTTTCTCATCAGAACACCGCTTATTGTGTCATCATCAAAACTACCTTCAAAGTATGATAATTTAAGTTTTTTTAATATTTTCTTTATTTGAAGAGAATAATCTTCATAACAATCAGTAGCTAATTCCTGTATGTAATCTCTTATCTCATTTTTTAATTCCATAAATTTAAACACCTGATTTTTAGATGAACATACAACCAACTTTAGAGTACTCTATTACATTTCAAATTAAAAACAAAATTTTCATTACATGCAAAATTTTCTTGCTTAAGCGATGTATTTTTTATAGATTTAAGAGGCTATCGATGCTCGCACCATCGTTAACAAAATCTAAACCTAGTTAAGCTAGGGGTCTTCTATATGTAGCTGTTTCGGCAATAAAGTATGTAGAGTAGGTCTCTGATTTGAAGTAATCTCCTCAGCGACCCCTCGTCAAACCGTGCGTAAAGTTTTCCCTTACACGGCTTTCCGATAACTTTCACCCACTGCATTATAGTCACATAATTATCTTGCATATCTTGACGCCTCATTTCCTACAATTACTTGGTCTGCCAACTTGTATAGACCATGATTATTATAAAACCATGAAGGAGGATAGTCTCTCCATCCTTTTGCTCGTTTCTTATGTTTCTTCCTCAACATTATACATAGTGTCATTGTAATGTACCTATCTATCCTCCTAAAGTGTTCTCTAGAGTTTCCACCTTTGAAGTAGTTCGCCCACCCCCTAATTATTGGGTTTAGTTTCTTTTCTATAAGTTCAGGCAATAACCAATGTTGCCTTGTCCTTACTGTTTCTCGAACTTTCTCTTTGACAGTTTTCATAGCTTGGTTTGTCGGATAGTAATATGTTTTGAGTTTTCCTGTTCTTTTTGAGGCTTGTCTCACAAAGCGGAATCCAAGAAAATCAAAACTCTCATGTCTTGTATCAATCACTTTCGTTTTATCTACATTCAGTTCAAGTTTTAGATTTTTCATAACATTATTTACTTCCTTTAAGTATTTATCGGGGCTTCTTGAGCACAGCACCACAAAATCATCTGCATAGCGAACAATATGTGCGTCATGCCCTTTCTTATTAAACCCCTTTTCTTCCCAAGCTGTATCCAGATAGTGTAAATAAAGGTTTGCAAGTAGCGGAGAAATAACTCCACCTTGCGGCGTACCCGTTATTTGCTTTCTAATTTGCATATCTTCCATTACACCCGCCTTCAACCAGAGTTTTATCAATCTAACAATAGAGTTATCAGTAATTCTATTGTTGATTGCCTTCAAAAGTATGTCATGAGTTATAGTGTCGAAATAGTTACTTACATCTGCATCAATGACATATCTGCATCCATAGTTGAGATATTTATATATCTCTCTATGAGCCATATGTGCACTTCGCTTAGGTCTAAACCCATATGAGAAGTCTTTAAAATCCGCTTCGAATATTGGTTCAATAACTAGTTTCATACATGTTTGCACTACACGGTCTGCAATTGTAGGTATACCTATGGGTCTTTGTTTCCCATTAGATTTAAGGATATATACCCTTTTTACTGGGGCAGGCTTATAAGTTTTGCTTATTAAGCTATCCTTAATTTCGTTTAGAAAGACGTCCACTCCAATATCTTCTTCTATATAAGATATGGATTGTTCATCTACACCTGGTGTTCCCTTATTCGCTTTTACTTTCTTCCAAGATTGCATAAGAATATCTTGCCTATACATCTTGTCATAAAGCACACCAAATTTGCGTCTTGGATTAACTTTGGCAGCTTGGTAAAGTTTACGCTGAAGTACCCGTATATTTTCTTGAGTGTTTATAGCTTTCGCAATCACTTAATACCTCTTTCATTATAAACATAGTTAAAGTAGAGCCCCTTCCCTAGTATAAGTTTTGTTGTCTTATACATTGCTGGTACTATGAACTCCTCCGACTCCTCATTCCTGCTTTCTTCCAGATTTCAGCGGGCGGCCTTATACTTTCCGTTACGCAGTGAGTTATCTGCGACAGGGTGAGGTCTCGACTGTTTCCCTCAAATACTTTCTATACATACCATCCTCTATATCCCGAATTCCTATACTAACTTCAGTTAATGGTTAATCCATTAGTAAACACTGGCTTTCGCCCCCATTCTAAAGGCTCAGCGGAATCACCCTACATCACACTCTCCCAACATATTTGTGTGACTAACATTTACGAGACTTACTAAGGTTCACTCTCGTTACGGTCTGTATATTTGCTCGTTCCCACGGTTTGGGTCTGGGGACACGTTAGTCAGCGTTGCTTCCGCATTTCAATCACTATCCATACGTACGCCATAGCTACTCGGCCAAACCACTAATTGCCGAGGTAGGACTTTCACCTACTAGTATCTGAGCGACTTAACAGCCCGCTCAAAATGGGATGATAATCATCACACAGTTTTAGATCATCATGACCATAAGGAGTTGGGAGGAGAAATATCGATTACGGAAACTCATACTGAGTCTTAAGCAAAAGTTAGATTGTTAATATAAGAATTATCTTATAAAAACTGGGGTTTATATTAAATCTATATTGTATGGATCCCAGTTATCATTTTTAATATTTAGAATTTTATAATTACTTGCCGTACCTTTTATGATAGTGAGAGTTTTTTTCGGTATAGACCATTTACTCGATAAAAAATTTATGATTGCTTTATTAGCTTTTCCATTTTCTGGTACTTCTTTTATAGTTAATTTTAGATACCATATGCCGTCTATATAAATTATTCCGTCGATGCTATCCTGCTTACCGCTAGCTTTGACTTTTACATAAAAATTGAAACTTTTATCGCTTAAAGGAAGGAAAATTTCTTTATATTTATCCATTTTACTTGCCTGGTTAGTTTTATCAAATTAAGATGTTTACTAGGATTAATAACTTCTAACAGGTAGAATGCGAAATATTTCCTTTGTGAGAATTTCTTCAATATTTTCAATAGCTTTTATCTTTACTAATTCTACTTACGCAAGTATAGATTATGAACTTAAGGAATCAAGGAAATGTTCAAGTGTATTTTCTTATTTCGAAAAAAAGTATGGTTTGCCGGCTAATAGTTTGCACGCTATTTCTCTGTATGAAACTGCAAAAAAACACTCTCAATATAATATCTCTGTAGTCTGGCCTTGGACGCTGATGAATAACAAAGAAGGAAAAAGCTATCATTTTAAAACCCAGAATGAGGCGATAAGGTATGTAAGGATGCAGTTTATGATGGGGAACAATAATGTGGATGTGGGATGTATGCAAATTAATTTAAAGCACCACCCGGAAGCTTTTTCATCCTTAAATCAGGCTTTTTCCCCAAGAAGTAATATTGCATATGGTGCTTATTTCTTAAGTGAAAATAGGAAAAAATTAAGTTCAATAGAAAAAGCTATAGGGAGGTATCATTCTGCAACTGAGCATCTTGCTGCCAAATATCGCTATAATGTTGGTAAAATTAATCAATCTATGTATGAATATAATTCGAATTTACGCAAAGTTGCCTATAGTGTTTCTTACAATAAGAGGTATCTTAATTCTTACCATAAAAGCTCATCCCAAGATTTATTTAGCAAAAAAAATGATCGGTATGTGGTAAGTAGGAATAAAAATTCTCCAAAACCCATTGATGCAAAGAGAATTCAACACGATGATTGGTTTCAGAGCAAAGTATACCAAAGATGATGATATTTAATCAAATTTTGGTAAGGAAGCGTAAAACCAAGTCTATCGATAATATTAAAAACTCAGATTTTTACCGATTTCTCTATTCGGATTTGGCTCAGCGATTAGAACCGATAAGCAAAACTTATAAAAAAGGATTAGTGCTAGGTTTTGATAATTATCATGTATTTCCTATTAATAATCCCTATCATTTACAGTACTTAGATTTAGATCAACTTACCTTAATAGAAAAAAAGTCAGTTGATCTCGTATTATTTCCATTTGGACTTCATTGGTTAAACGATGTACAAAGATTTTTATTCAAAGTGAAAGAAATTTTAAAAAATGATGGTATTTTTATTTGTAATTTCGCTGGTTCTGGCAGTCTGAATCACCTCAGAAAGCTTTTATTTCTAGCAGAAGAATCAACCAGTATTCATCATTTTCCTCATATCTCTCCTTTTATTAAATTTGAAGATATCACACCTCTTATACAACAAGCTGGCTTTGCTGAAAATATAATTGATTGCGAAACGATAGAGCTAGAATATGAAAACCCAATTTTGTTTATGCGGGCTTTAAAGAGTGTTGGAGAATCAAATGCTATTAATAATAGGATGGATTACTCCATTACCAAACCAATGTATCACTATATAAAAAACTATAATCATAATTTTCTAGATCAAATAAATCTAATTAGCTTATTAGCTAGTCCCGCAAAAGGCTCAATAAAGTTAAAAGCAGAAAATTTTTTGGAGTAATGCGAAAGCTTTCTTGTGTTTTATGGTTTTATTATGCTATCATCTGCTGATTGGACATGAAATTTTACTAAATTATTTATAGGAGCTGTTTTTATGGAAGAGTTCGATTTAGTAGTTATTGGAGCAGGGCCGGCAGGTTACACGGGTGCAATAAGAGCAGCTCAACTTGGGAATAAGGTCGTATGTATTGAAAAGCATAGCACTTTAGGAGGAACTTGCTTAAACGTTGGATGTATTCCTTCTAAAGCATTATTAAATTTTTCTGAAAAATACGATGAAGCAAGAACTTATTTTGCTGATATTGGTATTAATGCTGATGTAAAACTTGATCTGGCTAAAATGCTTGCTAAAAAAGATAAAGTAGTAGGAGATTTATGTAAAGGGATAGAAAGTCTTTTTGTTAAAAATAAAATTACTAAAATCAAAGGGATAGCAAAAATTATTGATCTAAATACTGTTAAAATTACTGAAGGGACAAATAGCACAAAAATAAAAACTAAAAATATTCTTATTGCTACAGGTTCTCAGGTAATTAATGTTCCTAGTATGAATATTAATGAAAAAAATATAGTTTCTTCCACTGGTGCGCTATCCCTTGCGAAGGTGCCAAATGAAATGGCGGTTATTGGTGGGGGTTATATAGGTCTTGAACTAGGATCTGTATGGAGAAGACTTGGTAGTAAGGTTACCGTGATAGAATACGCGGACAAAATTGTTCCGGATCTTGATTCTGAAATCGGTAAATCTTTTTATAAAATTCTGGAAGGTCAAGGAATCCAATTCATGCTTAATACTAAGGTAATAAAAGCTGATCAGGTTAAAGATCGGATCGAACTGGTGATTAGCGGAGTTAATGACAGTAAAGAAAATAGAATTACTTGTGATGTTGCTTTGGTCTCGGTTGGTAGGAAACCGAATACTGATGGTTTAGGGTTGGTGGAAATAGGAATTGAAGTTAATCAGCGCGGTATGATTAATGTAAATGATTATTTCCAAACAAATTACTCTAACATTTATGCAGTTGGGGATGTCATAAGAGGGCCAATGCTTGCGCATAAAGCAGAAGAAGAGGCAATCGCTGCAGTAGAAATTATGAACGGCCAAGCAGAAGCAGGACACGTGAATTATAATCTAATTCCGGCAGTCGTATATACTTGGCCTGAAGTTGCAAGCGTGGGAGCAACCGAAGAAGATTTAAAAAAAAACGGTGTCGGCTATAAAGTAGGAAAATTTCCTTTTTTGGCAAATAGCAGAGCCCGAAGTTCCGGTAATACTGAAGGGATGGTTAAAATCCTTTCAGATAGCCAAAATGATAGAATTCTAGGAGCTCATATTATTGGCCCTGATGCTGGCACTCTAATTGCAGAAATTGTAGCTTATATGGAGTTCGGGGGAGCTGCGGAAGATATTGCTCGTACTTGTCATGCCCACCCAACCCTTAACGAAGCGATAAAAGAGGCTGCACTCGCCTTGGATAAAAGGGCTATTAATATATAATAATGAAATTATACGCTAATCAATTACCTCAGTTAATTGAAAAAATTGCTACTGGTAATATCAAATCCTTACTTTTATACGGTTATAATAGAGGGTTTATTTCTGCTGTTATTGACCAATTAATTAAAAAATTTGATTTTTTTACTATAAATTTAAATAGTAAGGAAGTCACTGAAACAAACCTTACTCTTCTAGCAAATAGCAGTAATTTTTTTAAACAAAAAGAATTACTGAAAATAGATTATAACGGCTCTGCAGTAAGCAAGGAATTAATACAATTTTTAACAACAGGAAGTTTTACTAATTTTATTTGCTTTATAGGTGATGAATCTTTACCTTCCTCAGGAATTAGAAAGCTTTTTGAAGATTCTTCCAATATGGTTGCGATTGGCTGTTATTATGATGATGAAAATACGGTGGTAAAACTCGCTAATTCCATAGCGGCAAAACATCGTAAAACTATTTCGGAAGAAGCATTATTTTATATTAAAGTAGCTTTAAAAGGGGATTATCAAATTATTAAAAGCGAATTAGAAAAATTGATAAATTATACCCATAATAAAGATAAGATTACTTATGAGGATGTACAAGCGGCTATAAGTCTGGACTTATCTGCAAATGGGGATGAAATGTGTATATTTTTTAGTAAGAAAGAACCAGAGCTGTTTTTATCTGAAGTGGAAAAACTTCGTAATCAAAATATTAATGAAGTGCTAATGATCAGAGCTTTGATAAGGTATTATATAAATTTATTTATTGTATTCTGTAAAGTAGAAGATGGAATCAACATTGATTTGGCTATTAAATCTCTTTCTCCCCCTATATTTTTTAAATATGTTAATGATTTTAGAAGTAATGTACAGAAACTTTCGTTAAATGATGTAGTAAGGGTTATTGATATTTTACAAAAAGCAGAGATTAAGATAAAAACTAGCAGTAATAACTTTAACTTTTTTGGAGAAGTTTATTTGCCTGCACACGGTTATACTGTATAGTAAGTGATAATTATTTTGTAGCTATATGAAGTTTTTAAAAATTTATATTTTTGCTGTTGTCTTAAATTCTTTCGGAACAGTAAGTGTTTATGGTGAATCTTCCACTAAAGTTGCAGTGGTTGACGTTGAGTCTATTTTAGAAAATTCTTTAGCTATTGGTTCTATTAAAAAATCTATTAATGAGCTTAGTAAAACTATAGAGAATGAAATAAGCGAGCAGGAAAAGGAATATAAAAAACGACAGCAAGAACTACTCGAACTGCAAAAAACCGTAAGCCAGGAAAAATTTGATTCATTAGTGCTGAAATTTAGTAAGAACGTAAGTAAAATCCAAAAGCATATTCGGCAAAAAAAAATTGCCTTAGAGTATGCTCGTTCCCAAGCAATAGAAGTAGTTCATCAGAAAACCATTTCTATAATTGGCGATTTAGCTAAAAAATATAGTTTTGACATAGTATTGCCAACTTCACAAGTACTGTATGTTAAAAGTGAGTTAAATATTACGCCGGAAGTAATATCCCAACTAAATGATAGTTTGAAGGAAGTACCAATTAACTATCAAAAACTTTTGAAAAACTAAATAAAGTGCTCTTAAAGCATTTTTATACCCTTTAGGACTATTCTGTTTAACTTAAGCCTACTTATGTGCATTTGTTAAAAATTTTCTAAGTATTATCTGGTTTTCATAAACATTTATAATAGAACTGAGAAAAAATATAATTGTTAAAAATATATTACTTAAAAGTTAATAAGAGTCTGTCATATAGTTTGTGTAAGTTGCAAAAGGATATAGTAGAAGATACTATAAAAAAGCAACTTAAATACAGAGGAAAAAATGGCTAAAAAATTAGCAGAAAAAGAAGTAGATATAAATACTAAATTAGTCGAAGAATTACTATCAAAAGCAGATCCATCTGAATTATTTGGTCGCGGGTGGATTATTTAATAAACTTAAAAAGCAAATAGTAGAGAGAATTCTTGAAAGTGAATTAGAACACGATCTAGGTTATTCTAAACATAGTAAGATAATCAAGAGCGATAATAATCGTCGCAACGGCAGTTATGAAAAAACGATTATAGATGACGACGGTCATCAGATTACCGTAGATGTTTCAAGGGGACAGGGAAGGAGAATTTGAACCTCAATTGATTCCTGAAGGAGTTAGGAGATTTAGTGGTTTTGATGATAAAGTGATTTCACTATATGCAAGAGGGATGACTGTCAGTGAGATACATAGCCATTTAGAGGAGATATACCAGACCAATATTTCCAAGGACCTTATATCAACTGTCACTGACGGAGTAATAGAAGAAGTTACTACATGGCAAAACAGGTCACTAGACGATGTATATCCAATATCATATTTGGATTGCATACACGTTAAAGCAAGGGATAATCATACAGTAATTAACAAAGCGGTATATCTTGCAATAGGTGTGTTGTGCGCCAGGTATTTTAGTCCACCCCTGCGCCAGATGAGTAGTCCACTTTATACTAACTTTTTTGTATCATATTGTCATCCTCCATTTTAAATTTTGTGAGTCAATCATTTATTTTGTGTAAGTTGTTGTATTTTTTAATTCCAGTAAATCATGCCTAAAATCCCCGCATAAAATTTCAAATTGATTCAATGCCAAAGACCAATTTTTAATCGGCATGGTCCATTTTTTGGCAGCATTTTTTAGAGCCAAAAATACGATTTTTAAAATAGACTTATCATCTGGAAAAAACCTTTTATTGTTGATGATTTTTCTGATTTGACGATTTATCGATTCTATCGCATTGGTAGTATAAATTACCCGCCTAATCTCATCAGGAAAAGCAAAAAGAGGAATAATCCCGCTCCAATTCCTTTGCCAAATATCAGAGATCACAGGATATTTATTATCCCATTTAGCAGCAAACGATTTTAGCTCCAGGATATCCTATTTCTTCGCTGTTTGCAGTGTAAATCCTTTTAAGATCCGCTGTGACCGCTTTTAAATCCTTATAAGAAACATATTTTACAGAATTCCTCGCCATATGTACTATACAGAGTTGTACAATCGTATTAGGATAAATGCTATTTATGGCTTCAGGAAAGCCTTTTAATCCATCAACGCATGCTACATATATCTGTTTTATCCCTCTGTTCTTTAGCTCAGTTACAACCTGCATCCAAAACTTGGAACCTTCATTTTTACCGACCCAGATCCCCAGTAATTCCTTTTTCCCTTCCATGTTAACACCTATTGCAAGATATACCGCTTTGTTAATTACTGTATGATTATCCCTTGCTTTAACGTGTATGCAATCCAAATATAATATTGGATATACATCGTCTATGGACCTGTTTTGCCATGTAGTAACTTCTTCTATTACTCCGTCAGTGACAGTTGATATAAGGTCCTTGGAAATATTGGTCTGGTATATCTCCTCTAAATGGCTCTGTATCTCACTGACAGTCATCCCTCTTGCATATAGTGAAATCACTTTATCATCAAAACCACTAAATCTCCTAACTCCTTCAGGAATCAATTGAGGTTCAAATTCTCCTTCCCTGTCCCCTTGAAACATCTACGGTAATCTGATGACCGTCGTCATCTATAATCGTTTTTTTATAACTGCCGTTGCGACGATTATTATCGCTCTTGATTATCTTACTATGTTTAGAATAACCTAGATCGTGTTCTAATTCACTTTCAAGAATTCTCTCTACTATTTGCTTTTTAAGTTTATTAAATAATCCACCCGCGACCAAATAATTCAGATGGATCTGCTTTTGATAGTAATTCTTCGACTAATTTAGTATTTATATCTACTTCTTTTTCTGCTAATTTTTTAGCCATTTTTTCCTCTGTATTTAAGTTGCTTTTTTATAGTATCTTCTACTATATCCTTTTGCAACTTACACAAACTATATGACAGACTCTAAAACTCGCTGTGGTGATTTACCAATAGCTGCAAGTAGAGCCATAATTATACCACCATGCGCTACAAATAATATATTTGGGTAAAGGGTCAAATGATAGTTAGTAGCTTTTACTGCTCTATTTACAAACTCAGAAAAAGTTTCTGCACCCGTCGGTACCACCCCCTGTTGCCACCATTTTTCTGGTTCAAAAGGAGTGTTGTTGTAAGAAGGATCCCCTTTTACTTTTCCCTCCATAATACCCCAGCAACATTCCCGTAAGTCCTGTTCAAGGAAAATAGGTTTGTCAATCTTATTGCCTATTATTTCTGCCGTCTCGTACGCTCTTTTAAGTGGTGAGGCAACGATTACATCAATTGATAAAGCTTGAATTTTCTCTGCTACTGTTTTCGCTTGTAAGACGCCGGTTTCATTTAACGGAATGTCTGACTGGCCCATGATTTTTTGCTGCTTGTTCCAGTCAGTCTCTCCATGGCGTAAAAAGTAAAAAGACTTGTTTATAAAAGGCACCTTAATTGCTACTTGAAAACTTACATTAATAATATCACTTTCTCTTTCGAAACACTTTAATATTATAATATGTAAAATCTAAGCACAACTACTATCAACAAACTGTAATTCAGGTCAATTGAAGTATTTTCTCTCAGTTATATTTTCATCTTCACTAACTGGCTTGTTTTTCCATTTTTTAGCTACTTCCCTTTTCTCACCTTTAGAAATTGGTGCCGGCGTAACGCTTTTAGGAGCACCGTCTTTTTCACTTACTTGAACTTCTTTTTTAGGTTTTTCAGATTTCAAGCCCTCAGCATTTTTGATAGTTAATTTTGCTTTACCACGATCAAAACCCATAAGCTTTACCTTAACTTTTTGTCCTTCTTTCAGAGAAGTTGTAACGGAATCTACCCTTTCATGCGAAATTTCGCTAATATGAACAAATCCATCTCTATTGCCGGAATAATTAACAAAAGCTCCTGCTTCTAAGATTTTTACTACTGTGCCTTCAAAAATATCACCTATTTCAGGATCAACTGCAATTGCTTTTACTCTACTGATTGCAGCATCTAATTTATCCTTACCCACAGCCGATATGGAAACCAGTCCTTCATCTGTAATATCAATTTTAGCTCCTGTTGTTTCGCAGATCTCTCTAATAATTTTGCCGCCCGGGCCTATTATTTCTCTAATTTTATCCTTACTGACTTTAAAGGATTCTATCATCGGAGCATTTCTACTTACTAAATTATTAGTAGTTATAGCTTTAGCCATTTCTCCTAAAATATGAATACGCCCAGCCTTTGCTTGCTCTAGAGCTTTTTCCATTATTTCAAAAGTAATACCTTTTACTTTAATATCCATCTGTAAGGCAGTAACGCCATCTTTGCTACCGGCAACCTTAAAATCCATATCACCTAAATGGTCCTCATCAGCAATAATATCTGATAAAACTATAGAATTATTACCTTCCTTAATAAGGCCCATAGCAATACCGGAAATTGGTGCAATCATTGGGATACCTGCATCCATCATGGACATTGAACCACCACAAACCGTTGCCATTGAAGATGAACCGTTAGATTCCGTAATTTCAGATACTACCCTTATGGTATAAGGAAATTCAGTTCGTGATGGCAGAGCTCTTTTTAACGCTCTCCAAGCGAGTTTTCCATGTCCTACTTCCCTTCTGCTTGGTGCCTTAAGGGGGGAAGCATCACCAACGCAATATGGTGGAAATAAATAATTTAATAAGAAATATTCTTTATATTCTCCTTCCAAAGCATCCACGATTTGTTCATCCTGACCTGTACCAAGAGTGGTTATTACTAATCCTTGAGTTTCACCTCTTGTAAACAGAGCCGAACCGTGGGTACGTAGAAACAATGACGTTTCACACTTTATTGGTCTAATTTCATCAGGCTTTCTACCATCAATTCTGATTCTATTTTTTAAAGCATCAGCCCGAAGTATCTCAGATTCTACTTCTTTAAAAGCAAAAATTACCTGGGCCGCACTATATTCTTGCTCAGCAGTAAATTTTTCTATCATTGCTGCTCTAATATCACTAATTAAAGTATACCTTTCCTGTTTCATTTGAATCTTAAAGGCTTCTTTAATTTCATCTTTTGTTAAATCCCATATCTGATCTTTCAAGACTGCGGGAAATAGTTCTTTTGTTTCCCAAGGAGCCTTATTAACAGCTTTTTTGAGATGTTCTATCAATTCTATTACCGGCTGGAACCCTTGATGACCAAATTTTACTGCTTCAAGCATCTGTTCTTCGGTAAGCAATGATGCTTCTGACTCTACCATCATTACCGAGTCTTTTGTTCCTGCAACGACTAAGTCTAATTCGCTATTTTCTAGTTCTTCGACAGAAGGGTTTAGAATATATTTTCCATCAATGTATCCTACTCTACTTGCCGCAACTATATCCAGATAAGGAATCCCTGAAATAGCCAGCGCAGCTGAAGCTCCTATTATCGATAAAATATCCAGATTATGTTTTGGATCATAAGAATGCACTGTACAAAGGACTTGTGTTTCATTTAAAAATCCAGGGTGAAATAAAGGTCTTATAGGACGATCAATTAATCGTGATACTAATATTTCTTTTTCACTACCTCTGCCTTCTCTTTTGAAAAAACCACCAGGAATTTTTCCTGCAGCATAAGCACGTTCCTGGTAATTAACAGTAAGAGGAAAGAAATCTGCTCCCTCTTTTACCTGTTTTGCACTAACTACCGTAGATAAAATTGCGGCATCACCCATTTTCAACATTACTGCACCATCAGCCTGGCGTGCTATTTTACCGGTAGATAATTCAAGATCAGAACCATTCCAGTTAATTTTTTTTATTATTTCATTAAACATCCATTTACCTTTTTCTAATTCATTGTTTAGTATCCAAACCATCAAATGGTTAGAAACTAATTGGTTTCTTAGTTGAGATTTCCAGCTAGTATTGACAGCTTCTAAAGCTCTAGTTATTAGTCCCTTCCATTCTGTACCTACCTATGCTGTACACACTAAAAATTTTGGCATCTCTCATAAAATCAAGTTTGTATAGCGCCTAAATTTTTGCATAAACTTATGGATTATACTAGGTACTGTATTACTAGAATTTTCTTAACAAACAACAAGGGGCCCTTAAAGGCCCCTTACTACCCCTATTTTCTAATACCAAGCTTGTTTATTAACTTAATATACCTATCAAGGCTTTTACTTTTTAGATAATTAAGTAACCTACGCCTGCGTCCAACTAGCATTAAAAGCCCTCTTCTTGAGGAGAAATCTTTATGGTTGCTCTGCAAGTGCTCTGTCAAATTATTAATTCTTTCAGAGAGAATAGCACATTGTACTTCAACAGAACCTGTATCATTCTCAGCGTTCGCATATTCCTTTATTAATTTTGTTTTAACCTCTGCTTGTATCGACATCATTCCTCTCCATCTTTTTTATAATTAAACACTCTTGAAGATTTGAAGCTTTTATCAGATAAACTACCTATAGCCAAAATTTTGTTATCGTGTTTAAGCCAGATTTGATTATGATTTTCTACTTTATCAAAATCACATTGCTGACCATATCTAATTTTCTGGACAACTAGTTCATCTACTTCAAGTACCGGGATGTCGTCTAGTACATCTTCAACCTTCAAGCACTTACTTTTAATTAAAACATGAGCTTCGTTAAAAGTTTTACAGTTTACGTTAAAGATATTTATCGAATTTTCTTCAGTAAATATTCCGACCTTCGTGCGCCGTAATTCTACCACAAATCCTAAACTATGCAAGGATAAAGAAATATCTTCTGCTAAGGTTCTGACATATGTGCCTTTGGAACAGCTAACTACATAAGTCGCACGCCTGTTATGATTATCATAACTTAACAGCTTTAAGTCATAAATTGTTATAAAACGTGGTTTTACTTCAAATTCCTTATTTTGCCTTGCTAACTTATAGGCTCTAACCCCATTGATTTTTAGGGCTGAATATAGCGGAGGTATTTGCTTGATTTTGCCGATAAATTTATGGCATACGTCCAGACACTCTCTTTCTGTAGGAATAATATCTGTTTTCTTAATGATTTTTCCAGCTAAGTCACCGGTATCAGTTTGAGCACCAAATTGAATAGTAAATACGTACCCTTTCAAGCTATCAATTAAAATATTTACTAGTTTAGTTGCCTGGCCAATGGCTATTGGCAGCACCCCTTCTGCCTCCAGATCCAACGTCCCGGTATGACCAATCCTAGAGTTTCTAAAATAATTTTTAACTATTGCTACCGCTTTGGCAGAACTAATCCCCCTAGGTTTATATAAATTAAGCCATCCGTCCACAAAAAGTTTTAAAAGAATGGTTTAAAATTTAAAACCGAAACCGGCAGAAATCACTAGGGGATTCCAGTTAACCTTTGAGCTTATACCATCAGTAGCAAGAAAGCCTTTTTTTAACTTAACTTTTGATTTTAATAAATATTGCCTGATGTCCAAGGTAAATAAAGTATCATCTTTTGAAATAAAATCTACACCAGCTTGAAGTACAGGTCCAAAACCACTTTCAGCTTTAATAGCTTTTGATCGTGTGTGCATATAAGTTCCATTAAGACCCACACCAACATAAGGCCTAAGGCCACCATATGGAGCAGCATGGTACTGAGCAGATAAGGTAACGGGTACCATAAAAATTTGGTTCCTTTTTTCTAAACTAGAAGTACCACTACCGTAAGCAGTTGCGGCATCTGAAAGTGCTGAAGATTTAGTTTTGTAGAAACCAAGCCCCAGAGAAACCTCCGCTGCAATATTATCAGTTACAAATATTGTCATGGCTGTATCAAAACCATAACCCTGTTGAGCAAGTTTTGCAGGTTTTGAAGCACCAACAGTAGCTGGGGCAGGTAAACTGCCCATCTTTGCGTTTGTAACAGCATAAAAGCCTCTAATTTTAAACAGTAAGGAACTTTCCGTGTCGTTATAATAATTTGCATAATAGTCATTTTCTTTTGGAACACTTACCGACTCCCCAGCAAAAACATTACTTGAAATAGCAAAAACGTAAAAAATGGCCAAATTTTTTAAAATTCTCATATCTATATTCCAGCTTTTAAATTATGTATTTCTTAATACCACCCATATTTTAGCCTAAACTGATTTATACTTTCCAGTTTTGCTAGCTCTACGGATAATTCAAGCAGTCTATGAATCAAATTTAGTGTGATTATTACAACAAAATTCATTAGTATGTTAAGGTAGCAGTGATAATATCTACGTAAACAAATCCAGGAACTGCTAAAGGCTGAACCGGAACCTTTCCATATATAGGGAAACTATCAGTCTGAGATTGGTTACCAGCAAGTGGATAACTATTAGAAATAGTATAAGTGCTGCTACTGCCGGCACCTAGAATTTGAGTAAAACTACTATCCTTATATAAATTATACGAAATAGTTTTTGTTCCATTGTAAGCTAATCTTCCAGAATAATTACCAGAACCTCCTGTACTAAAACTAAGTGTGTATAGAACATTGGTGTTACCGGTATTAGCCTTACAAGTTACTTGGACAATACATTGTACTTGTAAAAGTAACGTCATAAGGATAAAAAGTCCCAAAATCAATGTTATATGTTGTTAAGTTACAACTATATCCTTTGTCCCTAGGATTGTTGGTACCAAAGGCACATCCTACGTTACCAAATAGTAATATAGATAAAACCTTTATAGCAAATATGTTGGGATAAACCTTATATAATTTCCTTATTTTAAAAAAGTAATTCCAAAGAGTTATATTTATTAATTCTCTATACTTATAATTCTGCAATTTAATATTTATTAATGACATGTTACCTCTCCTAAATCTAATATTGGTTCTTTCGAATCGCTATTTATCGGCACCTCAAACTTACAGCATTCATCACCTTCGCAAGCTGTCCCTTTTAATAAGGTTAAATTTTTGATATCAGTTATATATACTTTACCCCTATAGCCTACAAACAAGCTTTCCTCAATCCCTTCAATTGTAACATCTCTATCAAAATTTACAGTGTTGTGGAAGCTATCAATTAAAACCATTTTCCGCACTTTTTACACGATTAACCCCAAAATCAATTACTACGCCTGTTTTCCACTTAGGAGTAGTTTTAGCAGTTACTGAAGCAAAATTGCTATCTAGCGGTAATTTTCTCTGGTCTAATCTAATTTCCGACGGAATGTAAGGTAAAACATCCGGCACTAATACTTTACCTTTACTATCGGTATACCCTACGAGCATATTGTTATTGTATACCGGTACATCTTTAATTTCACCTACTTTAACAAGAGCCATGCTATTATAAATTGGCTGGGTACGATACAAACCACCATCCATAGCAACTAAAGCTCCCATAAATTCCAATTGCTGTACGGCTGATTCCCCATAACGATATAAGAATAAGGAAACATTTCCTTTTTCTCCTTGCCTGTCTAACTGTAAATCGTAATCCTCTGTAAGCCCTTTTAAAAGAGTTGCCCTATAACCCCATCCTAATTTGTTGCTAACAGGAGAAGTATACGAAAATTGCTTGGTGCTAATGCCATTTTGATTGGAGTTGCTTAAAAGAAAGGCTTTTAGTCCCTAGATTCGCATTAAAAGATAAATATACAAAACTTTCTTTTCTTTGATTTGCTAAATTCGTTCCCACTGTAAGGTTAAGTGAGGAATTTTTAGTGATATTTTTATTATAAGTAGTCGAGATAATTTTGACACGTTTACTTTCAGAATCACCATTATTTGGAACAAAAGATAAGAACCCCACAAAGATACTGCCAAATTTTTCATGATTATATCCTACAGAAGTTTGATAACTAGGCTTAGCTGAAGTTTTTGCTAAAGCGTTATAAATATCAGAACAGTTTTTACCAGCTTTGCTAACTGTAATATTAAAGTTATATCTATCAGCTTGGTAATTATAACCTAAGGAACCTTTCTGAGCATTTTTTACCTTATAAATATTACTGGCAATTGATGTTGAAACCAGCCCATAATTACCAAGTTGCACATCGTGGGTAGTACCGATACTAGAATAGTTTTTTAGCAATTCAAAATGAACTGCTGAAGTCCAGTAATCATTCATACCATATCTATAATTAGCACTAGTAACAAGATCTTTATACTTATTACTATCAAGAGCAAAGTTCTGACGTGCTATACCTGCTTCGAAAGAATAATCTGCAAGACCGGCCTTCAGTAAACTGGGAGAAGAGTAGTAAGGCATACTAATTGTCCTTACTACTCCTGTAATATCTTGGGTCTTTACCACCAATTCTCCTTTACCAGTAATGACTGGTAGATTGGCTATCTCAAAATCGCTGGTTTTTGTTTCACCACGATAGATTGGTAAATTATTGGCATATACATCAAATATAGTAGGTAAATCCGCTCTCCCTTGAAAACCGGCAAGTGGATGAGTAATTAGATCCGGCCTAACTGAAAAATTAGTAGAATACTGTAATCCTATAAATCGTGTACTACCAGACCAATCCGCAGCTTTAGTTAAACTATCTCTAATACGCCATCTTGCCATATCATTTACATTATCAAATGTCCAGTTAGTTTCGAGTCTAGTTAACTGGGTGTCTTTTTACTACCTTTTGCTTTTATAAAAACAATATCATTTACTTCTTTAAAAAAAAAACTGTTAAATAATACCCCTTTATCAGTGAAATAATTAAAATCATTCAACGCTGAGGCATAAGTTGTATTTTCATTCCTGGAAAGAACTAAATCATAATTTAAAAAAGCACCTTGTGCACTTTTTCCATAGATATCGTTAGTTACTGGATTTTGGGTAGTATTAAAATATTGCTTTTTCATTTGTTCGGCCGGAATAGTTATATCTAAGGCTAGATTGCCTGAATCGAGATTATATTTTATCCCGTCAAGCGAAGTTAGATTAATATATTTTTTATCATTTAAATTTACCACCGTACGGTCTAAATATTCTTCTTTAATGTCAAAAGGAGTCATATCTTCAGCTAAAACTAATAAATTATTTGACTGGTCTTTTAATACTGTAGAAAGTATATCCGATTCCTCATAGTTTACTTTTAGGGAAACTATGGATTGCTCATATTTTTTGCCATCTCCCATGTCGATTAATCCAGATTCTTGTTCAGATTCCCCCTTCACTTCAGACTTAGCAGACTCTTGAACTTGTACTTCCTTATTTTTTGTATCCGGAACAATAGCTGGATCTGGTATAGTCTGAGACGAATCAGACCCTTTATCGTCCTCATTTTTGACCTCATTCTGCTCCTCCTCGAGTTCCTTAGGAGCGGATAGTAGCTCTGGCGAATCTGCAGGAGATCCATTAATATCATCTCCTTTTTCTTGTTCTATTGAAGACTGAATCTCTTCCTTTCGTAATGGTATATCACTAATGTTAATTTCTTGGGGCTTTTCCGGTTGAGCCTTTGGAACATCTGTCCGTCCAATTAGATCTTGAATTACTTCAGTAATCTTGCCGTGAGATATGTTCTCTGATTCGGATAGTTTTTGAGGTTGAGCATCAGGCACCTTAAAATTACTCGTAATGCTTTTAATATGTTTTTCTAAGGAAGGAGCAGCTAGGCTTCTCGCTAAAAATAAAATATTTAATACGACTAATATACCAAAAACCTTAGCTAAAAATCTTATTTCGATTATTAGAGATGGTTTTCGTATCAGATTTGCCTACCGGAATATTGTATTTGCAGCTATTGATCAGCTAGATTGACAGATTGTAGCTAAGGAACTAGCTTATGTAGTTCAAAGCTTTGTGTAGAATTAAAATTTAACAATATTTAAATTTTAATTAAATTGACTAAGACCTAACAATCAAGCTTAGTTAATGAAATTTAATATGTCTTCAGGATTCCATTAACCAGACCCAATTAATCAAAAAAATTTTCGCTCCTTACTTTTGAGCTTCCATTTCTTTCTTATTTTCCGCTTCTATAGAAACTGGAACTTTAAATTCCGTAACTAGTTGGACACGGGCACCTTCTGCATTTATTTTCTTTGGTAACTCTTTAACAGAAACCCTATAACCGTCTTCTATTACGCTGTACATTTTATTTTTAATAGCAATTCTAACCAATTGACTCTTACTAGGTGCTATCTTAAACATCACAGGGGTGACCGTTAAATCTTTTGTTTCCTTTAAAACTTCTTTACCCTGTTCATTTTCCACCTTATAGACAATTAATTGGAAATGTTTAACTTCATTACTATCGTTCTTAAGCGTTAAAGCAGCAATCTTTTCATCTTTATTGATTTTTAGTTTTACCGGGGTAATAGTAAAAGATCCATAAGCCAAAGTTGGTAAAATACAAAGAATTAATAAACTTAGCTTAGTATAAAAACTTTTTTTCATATTATCTTCTCACAAATTAAATTATTTAAAATGTTACAGTTACTGTTACTGTATCTGTGTAATTACCAATCAATGCGGTTTGATTAGCAGGAATTCTTCCATATACAGTTAAGACCTGAGCAGCGCCAGTTCCTGTACCTGGTACCCAACTACCTGTAGCATTACCCCAATTGGTAGTTCTTCCAGGATCAGAGAACAATGAATAGCTTAGCCCAGCCGCTGAAGGCCCTGTCAGTCTACGGGTACTAGTAGTAGCACCAGAAAATGTACCCGCATCTAGGCCAATAGTGTAGGTTGTACCATTAGTACAGGTAGCTGTTATAGTGGAAGTGCCGTCTAATTGGGCCAAAGTATAATTACCAAAAGCCAAACTAGTAGCTGTTACTGTACATGAACTTGCAACTGTAGCAGTTACTTGGAAAGTTGATGTAGTTGTAGCGCCCGAAGATGTATCAATGGGAATTAAGGCACTTCCCACAGCAACAATAATGCTAATAAAGCAGTTAGATAGATGTTTGGCTCGTTTCATAAAGATCATAGATTACCTCCTAGGTTTTAATAACAATTTAGTACAAAATATCTGTTGCTCTAAAATATGATTATCTAATAGTAACTTACTACTTTTAATAGAAATAGTATAATTTACATATTAATAATTAGAAAATTCTTTTAATGTGTGAATTGTGCGATAGAAAAGCAATAAGCTACTAATAATGTTACCTATTGTTATAACCGGGTGTTTTTGTATTTTTAAGTATAACATTCATTGCTACTGATAATTGGTAGGATAATTTATTAGCACCACTACCCAAATTTACTACCACATTAATATTATCCAAATATTTTCCAGGTTCTGATTTTTGTCCCGATGGAATCTTTGCATAAACATTAAAAGTTTGCCTCTCTCCTGTAGCAACCCCTGCCAGAATAGTACCTTGGGAGTTACCCCACAATAAACTGTTACCGACATCCCTATACAGAGAATAGTTTAAGTAACTCGCTCTATTTTTCATTTTACGGTTTGTAATTGTAGCGCCGAGCGAACTCCCCTTATCTAACCCAATAGAAAAACTAGTACCTTTTGTACACAATAATGAGAGAGTAGTTCTACCAGTGTAGGAATTTTTTCTGCTGAAATTAGTTATTTGAAAGAGGAGATCATTTGCAAAAATTGTACAAGAAGGCTGAACGGTAGCTGTAACATTAATAGTAGTAGACTTATTACTAACCGTTCTTCCTACAGCATATACACTCCCTGACAGAGCGATCAATATTACGCTATAAATACCCAAATTACCTAAAATTTTTTTCATCCGTATTCCGTGTTTTGTAATAATGGTGGAAAAACAATTTTTCTATATTACTCTAGCCTTTAAATATTGAACATTATATAGTAGCATAAGCTATTTCTTTCTTTTTAAAATAATTTTGAATTTTTATACCATTAAACTGAATTTGTGTTAAATAGGACCGTACATTAATTGTTAAATCTTTTACTGATTTTAATACTCGAAAATTATTGGAGTTAGCTTTGATATCTTGGTTTACAAGTTCTTGTGGATTCATATCAGGACAATATGATGGTAAATAAAACAATTCTAGCTTGTCCTTATGTCTTTCTACATAAGCTTTTACCTTTTTACTGTGATGCACTCTATGATTATCTAATATCAAAAATATTTTCTGCTTAATTTGTCTGATCAGTCTACCTAAAAATAATACACTTTTTGCTGGTAAAATTATCTTCAAATACCATCCAGTTCATAAACCCTTGCGGACTAATAGCAGCTAGCATATTACATTTAAATCTTGAGCCAACTTCTCTTGATTGCTGGGGTCTTGCCTTTAAGACCATAATCCCCATTTCATCTCCCCAATAAATTCTAGCACTTTCTTTCATTGCACGAGACTTGATTTCTGGATATGTGACTGTTAACCATTCTTTTATCTTCTCTAGATTACGTTGATAGGCTGATTTAATTGGTTTTTGAGACGTAAAACCCAATCTATTCATAATTTTTCTTATAGAACGCCTGTTATACTGATAAAGGTAATTGGATTCTATATATTCTTGTACCACTTTACTATTCCATAACGTATAATCCATTCCCAATTCATCAGGTGTATGTGATAAAATTTTAGATTTTAATTCCTCTTCTTGATTTTTACTGATTTTAGATCCTGTTCCTACCTTTACTCCTCGCTTCTTATAGCGAAAGCTTTCTTCCTTATAAATTTTGTACTCTTTAAGATATTTCCATATAGAACTCCTAGAAAACCCAAAGGTAATAGATGCTTGTTTCTTGCTTATTCCATGTATAACTATTGCTTCCACTGCTTTCTTTCTTAATATCTTGAGATCGCTTGGTGATAATTTTTTATTAGACATTTTGTTATTACTCTTGATACAATATCATTATATCATTTCTCTAATGTTAGTTCAATATTTAAAGGTCGGAGTAATATAAGAAAAATTATGAATAGATTGGGTTTTACGTCTCAAAAACCAATTAAATCAGCCTATCAACGTAATCCAGAGAAGATAAAAGAATGGTTAACAGTCACATATCCAGAAATCAAGTCTCGTGCAATGAAAGAAAGTGCTAGAATTTATTGGGGAGATGAAATGGGGATACAATCAACAGATAATCGAGGTAAAACATATGGTCTTAAAGGCAAGACCCCAGCAATCAAGAGAAGTGGCTCAAGATTTAAATGTAATATGCTAGCTGCTATTAGTCCGCAAGGGTTTATGAACTGGATGGTATTTGAAGATAATTTTACCAGCAAAAAGTGTATTGAATTTTTAGGTAGACTGATCAGACAAATTAAGCAGAAAATATTTTTGATATTAGATAATCATAGAGTGCATCACAGTAAAAAGGTAAAAGCTTATGTAGAAAGACATAAGGACAAGCTAGAATTGTTTTATTTACCATCATATTGTCCTGATATGAATCCACAAGAACTTGTAAACCAAGATGTCAAAGCTAACTCCAATAATTTTCGAGTACTAAAATCAGTAAAAGATTTAACAATTAATGTACGGTCCTATTTAACACAAATTCAGTTTAATGGTATAAAAATTCAAAATTATTTTAAAAAGAAAGAAATAGCTTATGCTACTATATAATGTTCAATATTTAAAGGCCAGAGTAATATATAACGATACCATAGGTAATATTAACAGATTTAGATCATAGTAAATATCTAACAAAAAACTGCGCTATAAGCGCAACTACTTAATAAAATAGCAATTGCCTTGGGCTTACAATTAAAATTCTATCTTCGCAGGGATTTAGAGATTTGAGTTATTGACGAGAAGATAATTTATTGGTATAAGTTTTGCATGCTAACGCATCATAAATTGGGACGTAGCTCAGTTGGTAGAGCAACGGTTTTTGGTATCGTAGGTCAGAGGTTCGAGACCTCTCGTCCCAGCCACAGCACGAAATAATATTGTAAGAGTCATTACTATGGATTTCAGGTCATGGATAGCTTTAATAGTACTGATATCTTATCATTTACCCGTAACTGCATCATCCTCAATCATTTACCATACTTCAAATAACTACGGTTCAAAGTGGGTATATGAAACAAATAATGAGCGGTGCTTATCGTTCCTAAAACCTCCAAGCAATATTGTTCAAAGTTGCATGAAACTAGATAACCCAAATTTATTAGTTTTTGATTGCTCTAAAATGATGCTTGCTACCTTATACCTTAGCCCAAATCCACAAAAAGTTCTGATTATAGGGCTTGGTGGCGGCAGTTTACCAAATGCGTTGATTAAATTGTTACCTAACACGCAAATTGATATTGTAGAAGTTGATAAAGAGGTAGCTGCTATTGCTGAAAACTATTTCTTGTTCAAACCAACCGCTAATGTTAAGGTATTTATTGAAGATGGCTTAGAGTTTGTTCAAAAAGCAAAAGCTAAAAGTTATGATTTAATATTTATTGACGCTGTTACGGAAGATTATGTCCCTTCATCTTTCCTAACTTTAGACTTTCCCTCTAATGTCAAAAGAATTTTAACAAAAACAGGTATAGTAAGTGTTAATGGGTTCGGTAAAAAAACAAATATTATCAATTAGAATCAGAATTATATAAGAAAACTTTTAACAATACCACCAATTTAACTTCTAACAATAGAGTAATAATTGCTAGTAATGATCCATTTCCCTCCTCTAGTCAAATTCCCCAGAAGGCAGAAAAATGGAAAACTGCTTTTAAAGAAATTGGAATTAATACAAATTGGCTCCTGAAAAAACTTAATTTAGGTAGATAATAATATTACTTGTCTTTCTAGTATAAATTACCCACAAAATAGCACTGAATATGCACGAAATAGAATATTATAATTTGGATTCCCGGAAACAAGATAATAATTTGTTATCTTCTGCATCAAAGGTGATAGTAAATAATATAGAATCTGGTAATTCTTATTATCAGATTTTCAAAAAGCATGAACCGGAGGTTCTCATTCGGAACCTTGTTGCTGTAGCCACTAATATTAGAAATAAATTTTCTGACCTAATTGTTATTAGTATGGGAGGGGCCACACTTAACCCTCAGATGCTGGTAAGTTTTCTAGGACAAGATTACAATTCCCCTAAAATACATTTTTTAAATAATACTGATCCTTTTTTCTTTGCCGATCTTATGGAGACTGTAGAGATAAAAAATACTGCCTTTATTGCAATTAGCAATTCTGGAGAAACACTAGAAACTAATGCATTAGTGGGATGTTTACTAAGAGAATATAAGAAAAATAACATTACAGATATTGGTTTGCGATCATTTTTTATTACTAACCCTAACTCCGGTATATTAAAAGATATAGCTATGGAAATCGGTGCAGCATTAATTCCTCATCACGAAGGGATTAGTGGAAGATATTCAGGCCTTTCTTCTGTTTCTCTTTTAGTTGGGTTGATCGCAGGATGTGATATGGTCTCTTATCTTTCGGGCGCAAACACGGTTATCGATGATTTTTGCACTAGTTTAATTGAAAGCAAAGCCATGTTAAGCGCAAGTTCCATCTATTATTCCAATAAAAACACATTAGTAAATATTGGTTATCTCCAAAGGTTTTTGCCATTTTTAGAATGGTATTCGCAAATTATTGCCGAATCTTTAGGTAAAGATGGTAAAGGTTATACACCCCTAAAAGGTCTAGGACCAAACGACCAACATAGTATGCTACAGCTATATTTAGAAGGACCACAAGATAAGTATTTCAGTTTTTTTTACATAGAAAAGTTTAACGAAAAAGTAAGAGAATATAAAACAAGTAATTTAAATAAACTCGGATATTTAGCCCATAAAGAATTACCTGATATTAATAAAGCAAATTTTACTGCAACCATAAACGCCCTTAGCGTAAAAAAGTTACCTATAAGAAGCGTTATCTTAAAAGAATTATCAGCCGAATCTTTTGGAGCAATAGTATGCCACTTAATGCTCGAAATAATTACAATTGGCCATTTAATAAAAGTTAACCCTTTTAACCAACCAGGAGTAGAAATGATTAAGATACGCTCAAAGGAATTAATAAGGAATTAATAACAATACTGCTTTTTTCTTCCCCTTTTTAGTTGTATTATTTATAAAAAACACTATATTCCTAATATTAATGCACCCCAAAGCTTTAATTAAACTATAATTTATTTATTACTATGAAACTTAAGTCTTTCTCATTTTTATTTGTATTACTAACATATGTAACTTCTAGTTTAGCTGGAGACTATCCAAAATCAAGAGTTGAAACAGAGATGGACGAGATAGGCTCTCTACTTCAAGGAGAAGGGATTGTTTTTAGACCAGGTAAAACCAAAAGTACTGCTACAAAATCCAAGGTTGGCAATGTAAACAAATATCTTTATCAAGCAGCTTTAGACGTACTTGATTTTGCACCGTTAACTTCAGCAGATAGTATTGGGGGAGTAATAATTACCGAATGGTATAGTCCTAAAGGACAACCTAATACCCAGTTTAAAATAAATGTTTTCCTTAAGGATGAAGTTATAAGCTCTGAAGCAGTAGACGTTAAAGCCTATGAACGCACCAAAATCGGGAATAAGTGGTCTACAGAATATAAAGAGTCTGCTATTGGCAGTATTCTAGAAGATAAAATAATTAGAAAAGCAAGAGCTTTATACCAAGCAGATAGATAATCATATATTCCTATGAATATAAAAGAAATAGAAGAAAAATGGCAAAAAGCCTGGGACGATGGCGATGCCTTTATTACAGATAACAATTCCCAAAAACATAAATATTATGTTCTTGAAATGTGGCCTTATCCTTCAGGAAAATGCCATGTCGGACATTTGCGTAACTATTCTATTGGAGACGTAATTGCTCGTTTTTTCAGAGCTAAAGGCTATAATGTTCTTCATCCTATGGGTTGGGATGCTTTTGGCTTGCCGGCTGAAAATGCGGCAATTGCTAACAAATTACATCCGGGAGCTTGGACTTACTCTAATATTGACGTAATGAAAAAGCAACTAAAAGCTATCGGGCTTTCTTATGACTGGAAAAGGGAGCTTACTACCTGCGATTCGAGTTATTACAAGTATGAACAAAAATTTTTTATTGATTTATTCAATAAAGGTTTAGCTTATCAGAAGGAATCTATTGTTAACTGGGATCCTGTTGATCAAACAGTACTCGCTAATGAACAAGTAGAAAATGGACGGGGATGGAGATCAGGGGCGTTAGTTGAAAAAAAATACTTGAAACAATGGTTTCTAAAAATTACAAAATATAATGAGGAATTATTAAAAGATATTGATAGTTTAGAGGGTTGGCCGGATAAGGTCAAGATAATGCAAAAAAACTGGATTGATAAATCCCAAGGCGCAAGTTTCCACTTTAATGTGGTAGATAATGACCAAAAAATTGAAGTATATACCACCACACCGGAAGCAATTTTTGGGGCAACATTTGTAGCACTAGCTTATAACCACCCATTTATTGAGGAAATTAAACATACTGAAGAAATAAAACAATTTATTGATAAATGCATCCATAATTCTACAGCTGAATCGGATATAGAAAAAGCTGAAAAAGAAGCTGTGTTTACCGGTTTGTTTGCCGCCCATCCTTTTGAGAAGGATATTAAATTGCCGATTATAATTGCGAACTTTGTTTTAATGGATTACGGCAGTGGTGCGATTTATGGATGTCCTGCACATGATCAAAGAGATTTTGAGCTAAGCCAGAACACAAAAAACTTATCTGTAAGACAAATTGCTACTTCCAAAGACGGCGATATTGATTTAACTTCTCAAGCATACCTTTACAAAGAAGATGATATAATAATTAATTCTTCATTTTTAACTGGTATGACGGTAAAAGACGCAAGAGAAAAAGTTATAAACAAATTTGAAGAACTTGGTATTGGCACTCGCCAAATTAATTATCGCCTCCGAGATTGGGGAATGTCGAGACAAAGATATTGGGGATCTCCTATTCCTATAATTTACTGTAAAAAATGCGGTACTCTGCCGGTTCCAGTTAACGAATTGCCGGTAGAGCTACCTAAAGATGTCAACTTTGAAAAACCAGGAAATCCTCTGGAACATCATCCATCCTGGAAACATGTAGATTGCCCTAAATGCAAAGGCAAAGCAACCCGTGAAACTGATACGTTTGATACTTTCTTTGAATCATCGTGGTATTTTGCCCGTTTTTGTAATATTCACAGCAACGAAATGGTTGACACAAAAAGTTGTGATTATTGGCTACCTGTGGATCAGTATATAGGAGGAGTAGAGCATGCCATACTACACTTACTATATGCTAGGTTTTTTACTAAAGCGATGGCTGATATCGGATATTTAAATATCCGTGAGCCGTTTAAAAACCTTTTAACACAAGGTATGGTTTTACATATCACTTATAAAGATAAATCCGGAAAATGGCTATACCCAAGCGAGGTTGAAACAAAAAATGGTAAATTTTTTCATAAAATAACAGGAGAAGAAGTTTATGAAGGTAAGCTCGAAAAAATGAGCAAATCTAAAAATAATGTTATTGACCTTGACCTCATGCTTGAAACTCATGGAGCAGATGCTATTAGAATATTTGTTCTTTCTGATAGTCCAGCTGAAAGAGATTTAGAATGGTCTAAGGCCGGAATTGACGGATGTAAAAAATTTATTGCCAAACTCACTACCCAAACTGACAGAATATTTAATTCATTAAAAAAAGGTGAGTCAAATAGTAAAAATAATAACGAACTTAATAGCCAGATTCATGCTACTATAAAAAACGTTACAGAAGATATTCTAGCCTATCGTTTAAACAAAGCAATTGCCAGAATTCGTGAATTATTTAATCATATTTCAGATGAAGTTTCTAAGGATTCAGGGGATCTAACTAATAGTTATTTCGGTATTAAAACTGTTATCCAATTACTGAACCCTTTTATTCCCCATATTACTGAGGAGCTTTGGCAAAAAATTGGTAATGATATTCCTTTATATAAAACTAGCTGGCCTAGCTTTGACGAATCAAAGTTGCAAGTTAGCAGCTACACAATGGCTATACAAATTAATGGCACGCTCAGGGCAACTTATGATTTTTCTGTTAATGCAAACCAAGAAGAAATTAAAAAGATTGTCATCAACCTACCAGCTATTCAAAAATATATCAACGATAGAGAAATCAAAAAATTTATTATTGTCCCACAAAAAATAGTTAACATTGTAGTGTAGTTTATGAACAAATTTACTTCCGGTCGAATAGCAAAATTTATTGCTACGGCTGGAGCTTGTTCAAGGCGGCACGCTGAAAAAATGATCCTTCAAGGTCGAGTCAAAATAGATGGAAAAATCATCACCACTCCAGTAATCACCGTTACTCCAGAAAAAGTCGTAGAGGTAGAGGGAAAAATAATAAACCTAGTAGAGCAAACAAGGCTTTGGGTGTATTATAAACCGGTTGGCTTGATTACCACTCACCAAGACCCTCAAAACAGACCAACAGTTTTCGAAGCGTTGAAGCCTTATTTACCGCGGGTAATTTCCGTAGGGAGGTTGGATCTAAACAGTGAAGGCCTGTTATTACTTACAAATAATGGTACTTTAGTTAAAGAGCTTGAATCTCCGAGAAGCAATATTGCCAGAGTCTACAAAGTACGTGCATATGGTAAAATTTCAAGTTTAATTACCTATATAACACAGAACAAAACCCGTCCATTAACAATTGATAATATAACTTATAACCCAAAATCGATCAGATTAATTTCCGAAGGTGCAACAAATTCATGGTTTGAAGTAATATTAACTGAAGGAAAAAATCGGGAAATTAGAAAGGTTTTTGAATATTTTTCTTTGAAAGTAAACCGTTTGATTAGAATCAAATACGGTAAATACGAACTAGGTAAATTAAAACCAGGAGAGTTCAAGGAAGTTAGAATAAAATCATTGTGCTTATAACTTCAGAATGCTTCTCTTCATTTTCTTTACTTAATATCCCCTAAACTAAAGATAATTCTGTTTATTATTCTCTCTCCTTTATTCTCCCTATCCCCTAACTTAAGTAATATCAAACATACCCAGATACACACTTATTAACCTTATTAGGGAAAACACTTAACCTTAAAATAGATTATCCAATTTACTATTTACTGATTCTTTGCACTTAATGGGTGAGATGTTTCTTCCCTACCATGGCAGTTATATAGTTTTTATAACAAAATCCAATAAATCAAGAAGAAAGTTATGTTATTTATTTTAGGGTTTCATGCTTCCTGGAAGTGCTTTTTAATTTTCTTCTTAATAAGTTATTTTTAAGGGCTAAAGAAAGCCTTGAAATCTTATCTTCTTTCTTACTTTTGCTTAAAGCAACACTTTCTTTTACTTTTTCCATTTTTACATAAAATTTTTGTTACAACAAAAAGAAGAGTTTAACTATCCTTATCTTTCTTTGGAAGTTGCTAGTTTTAGTTTGCTTTTTGCTACTTTTTTGATTTTCACAGTATCGTTTTTTATGCCAAAATGCCTATCAAGTAAACTTGCCATTTTCCTATCCCGATGGATAGCTTTACTACTACCTGTGACAACTCCTACGAGGGTTTGGCCATTTCTTGTAGCAACCGTAATTAAATTACATCCAGCTGGATTCGTAAAACCGGTTTTAAGACCCTCTGCCCCGGGATAATTAGCTGTAAGCCTATTATGACCATTTATTTGTTTACCTTTAAATTTAAAACTTGTTTTTGCAAAAAAACCGTAATATTGAGGAAAATCCCTCTTAATGGCGATAGATAGTTTAGCTAAATCAATCGGAGTAGTTTTTTGATCAGGATGATGCCAGCCTGAAGCATTGGTAAAAAAACTATTTTTCATCCCTAATTGTTTTGCACGTATATTCATTAGTTTAGCAAATTTTTGTTCGGAACCGGCCACATTTTCAGCTACAACTATAGCTGCATCATTTGCAGATTTAACAATTAATGCAAGTATTGCCTCTCTGACACTGATTTGTTCCCCCGCTTTTAAATGTAATTTAGATGGATGAGCTTTTGTAGCGTTCGGAGATACATATAATTTATCATTCAAGGAAAATTTACCTTTTTCTAATGCTTCAAATAACATGTATAAAGTCATAACTTTAGTAAGAGAAGCAGGATAAACCTTTACATTTTGGTTACGGGAATGTAATATCTTTCCAGTTTTACCATCTACTATCAAACTTGTTTGAATCGGTCCACTAGTTCTTGTTTGTGATTTTTTTCTAGCCGCTTCTGAGGTATTCAGTTGCATGCTAAAAACAACTAGAAAAACAGGTATAGCTATAAAAAATTTAAATTTTAACAGCATAAAGATTGCAGTTCTCCCATATTTTTAAAGTTTAAAATTAATCTTTGTAAAGAATTATCCTAACGCACATTTTTTTTACAGAAAAATAAATTACTTATTATTCTCGTATTTATTTTTTAAATATGTAAGAATTAAAATACCAGGAATACCTAATATAATTGTTCCAAGAAAGTATAAATCCCATCCTACTAATTCCACTATGCTTCCCCCATAAATGACTATAGTATGACTAAATAAGCTGGAAGCACTACTAAATAACGCATATTGTGTTGCCGAGAATTTTTTATTACATAGAACACTTAAGTACCCCACTAAAGCTCCACCTCCCATACCCCCGGCAACATTTTCAATGGCAATTGCAACCATAAAAGCATTAATATCATGGCCCATGTGGTTTAACCAAATAAAAGAAGCATTAGTAATACTTTGAGCAATAGCAGTTATTATCATTCCCCTGAAACTACCCATACAGTACATTATGTAACCGCCAAGATAAGTTCCCACAATAGTTGCAAATACTCCAAATGTTCCTGATACAAAACCAATTTCACTTTTTGTAAAACCTAATTCAAGGTAAAAGGGCATAGCTACTACGCCTAGCATTGCATCACCAAGCTTAAAGAAAATGATGGCAAGCAATATTGCAATTGCCCCTTCCCTTTTAAAAAAATCAACAAATGGGTCGAGGGTCATTACTTTCCAAGAATGTAGGAAAAAAGCATTAAATTTATTACGAATTATGGTAGGTTCATTCAGTGATAAAATGTAGAAGACCACAGCACAATATGAAAGTGAGATAATAAAAAATACTTTTGTCCATCCGTATAACTCAGAGAAATAAAATGCACCGGAAGATATTATTATTAACCCTATTCTATAGCCAAATATAGTATTTGCAGCACCTATAGCTTGCATTTCCTTTTCTAAAATATCTATCCTAAAAGCGTCAAAAATAATATCAAACGTAGCTGACAGCACCCCAAGAGCGATAACCAGAACATATAATTCGGCTAGTGAGCTCTTTGGATCTAATTTACTCATTAAAAATAAAACAAAAGCTAAAGCACTGGCACATAAAATCATCCAACTTTTTCTATGGCCAATTTCTCCTAATATCGGTATCTTTATCTGATCAATAATAGGAGCCCACAAGAATTTTAATGAATAAAATATTTTAGATATTGAAAAGGTAGTTATTACTGCAAGAGCAATTTGTTCTTCTGTTAACCACGCTGAAATAACCCTATATAATATACCAAGAGGCATTGCACTAAAAATTGCTAAAATAAAAATTTGCAAATGCCGATAATCTGTAAAAATTTTTAATACACTCATATTTGAGTAAATGGTCTTTAAAATTGAAAAAACGTCTAATTTAAGCTGTAATTGACTCTGAACTACTAACTTTGTATATGCCAATATAGCACAACAGTCAATTTAAAAAATTATTTTTTGATTAAACAACTAGTTTGCAACTGTTTATACGTTTCTAAAGAATTTTTTTGGGTATTGTTTTTTAAGTCTAGAGCTATTAATAGGACTCTGATATTTTAATATTATTAATAATTTTAATCAACCACAGTACTATAGCTTTATCGTTAAATGATACAGAATAAACATATAATTAGATTATCATTTATTGGGTTATTTTTAAACATAATAGCCAACATAGTATTATATAGGTACTTCATGATAGAAGAAGTTGTAATTAAACAAATTTCTAACCAGAATGCTAGAATCGCTGAAATATACAAACATAAAATATGGGCTCACAATAAAAGTGCTATAGTTAAGCTAAAAAACCAGGACTTTGAATCATTAATGACCGATCCAGATTTTATTGAGTTTGCCCAAAAGTCATCGCAATTTTTTGAGGAATTGAAGAGCAATATATCTTTATACGATAAAAACGGAAGAAAATTTATTGAAAGCCAATCTAATGATTTTTTAAATGTTAGATTAAATGATAGTGCTTCTCTATACAATAAATTTATTCTAGTTTTAGATAAGTATTTTTTATCTTCATATTTTGCTAAAAACCCATTAATAGAGGCTATAAGGGGAAAAACTAGAAATATGCTAGTTTCAAGAGCAATCGTTACTGACCAAGACGGATTAGAGTATGAAACATCCTTTATAATTACTTATATTCCTATTATTGATTCTGAAAACGGAGAATTTAGCGTAGACGGTATTGTCGAAATTACCACTAATGTAACAGATCAATGGAACAATATTGCTTACCTTGAAAAGAGGATATTCATAACTTTTATTGTGATATTCTTAGTGTTTTTTATTATTGTAATGTATAACACAAACTATGCTCAAAAAATTATCAATAAACAATTTGAGACTAATAGAGAACTGGAAGAAGCAAAAATTAAAGCAGAAACTGAAAGCTCTGCTAAAACTCAGTTCCTCGCAAATGTAAGCCATGAATTACGCACCCCACTCAATGCAATTATCGGATTTTCAGAAATGATTTTATCTGAAACTTACGGGAAATTAGAAAACACCCAATATAAAGATTATATAAATGATATAAATAATTCTGGAAAGCATCTATTAAGTGTAATAAATGATATTCTAGATTTTTCAAAAGCTTCAGTAGATAAGCTAAAAGTAGAATTAATTGACTTGGACCTAAACAAACTGGCTTTATCAAGCCTCAGGTTTGTAAAACCAAGAGCTGATGAAGCTAATGTCAAATTACTTGAAGATCTACCTCAACGAGTCTGTCATATAGTTTGTGTAAGTTGCAAAAGGATATAGTAGGAGATACTATAAAAAAGCAACTTAAATACAGAGGAAAAAATGGCAAAAAAATTAGCAGAAAAAGAAGTAGATATAAATACTAAATTAGTCGAAGAATTACTATCAAAAGCAGATCCATCTGAATTATTTGGTCGCGGGTGGATTATTTAATAAACTTAAAAAGCAAATTAGTAGAGAGAATTCTTGAAAGTGAATTAGAACACGATCTAGGTTATTCTAAACATAGTAAGATAATCAAGAGCGATAATAATCGTCGCAACGGCAGTTATGAAAAAACGATTATAGATGACGACGGTCATCAGATTACCGTAGATGTTTCAAGGGGACAGGGAAGGAGAATTTGAACCTCAATTGATTCCTGAAGGAGTTAGGAGATTTAGTGGTTTTGATGATAAAGTGATTTTACTATATGCAAGATGGATGACTGTCAGTGAGATACATAGCCATTTAGAGGAGATATACCAGACCAATATTTCCAAGGACCTTATATCAACTGTCACTGACGGAGTAATAGAAGAAGTTACTACATGGCAAAACAGGTCCCTAGACGATGTATATCCAATATTATATTTGGATTGCATACACGTTAAAGCAAGGGATAATCATACAGTAATTAACAAAGCGGTATATCTTGCAATAGGTGTTAACATGGAAGGGAAAAAGGAATTACTGGGGATCTGGGTCGGTAAAAATGAAGGTTCCAAGTTTTGGATGCAGGTTGTAACTGAGCTAAAGAACAGAGGGATAAAACAGATATATGTAGCATGCGTTGATGGATTAAAAGGCTTTCCTAAAGCCATAAATAGCATTTATCCTAATACGATTGTACAACTCTGTATAGTACATATGGCGAGGAATTCTGTAAAATATGTTTCTTATAAGGATTTAAAAGCGGTCACAGCGGATCTTAAAAGGATTTACACTGCAAACAGCGAAGAAATAGGATATCTGGAGCTAAAATCGTTTGCTGCTAAATGGGATAATAAATATCCTGTGATCTCTGATATTTGGCAAAGGAATTGGAGCGGGATTATTCCTCTTTTTGCTTTTCCTGATGAGATTAGGCGGGTAATTTATACTACCAATGCGATAGAATCGATAAATCGTCAAATCAGAAAAATCATCAACAATAAAAGGTTTTTTCCAGATGATAAGTCTATTTTAAAAATCGTATTTTTGGCTCTAAAAAATGCTGCCAAAAAATGGACCATGCCGATTAAAAATTGGTCTTTGGCATTGAATCAATTTGAAATTTTATGCGGGGATTTTAGGCATGATTTACTGGAATTAAAAAATACAACTTACACAGAATAAATTGATTGACTCAGCTGCTCAGCAAAGATTCGTTTTCGTTCTTCTAATTCTGTAGTTGCAAAAAGTTTTCCGGTTTTTGTTAATTTGATATTACCGTCGGTAACTGTTGCAAATTTAAGTATAGATAGGGCTTCGGAAATATGAATTACATCAAATGTTTTAATCTGCAAAGCTTTAACGAGATCTGCTAGATCTCCTGAGCCGTTATAAGGCGGTGCAGCAAGGGTCCCTGTTATAGCCGCAAGTTGATTAGGAGAAGTATAGATTAGATTTTGAGTTATATCATGTTCCTGTATTTTCTTGGCTTTATCTTCAAAAATGAGTCAATCAATTTATTTTGTGTAAGTTGTATTTTTTAATTCCAGTAAATCATGCCTAAAATCCCCGCATAAAATTTCAAATTGATTCAATGCCAAAGACCAATTTTTAATCGGCATGGTCCATTTTTTGGCAGCATTTTTTAGAGCCAAAAATACGATTTTTAAAATAGACTTATCATCTGGAAAAAACCTTTTATTGTTGATGATTTTTCTGATTTGACGATTTATCGATTCTATCGCATTGGTAGTATAAATTACCCGCCTAATCTCATCAGGAAAAGCAAAAAGAGGAATAATCCCGCTCCAATTCCTTTGCCAAATATCAGAGATCACAGGATATTTATTATCCCATTTAGCAGCAAACGATTTTAGCTCCAGATATCCTATTTCTTCGCTGTTTGCAGTGTAAATCCTTTTAAGATCCGCTGTGACCGCTTTTAAATCCTTATAAGAAACATATTTTACAGAATTCCTCGCCATATGTACTATACAGAGTTGTACAATCGTATTAGGATAAATGCTATTTATGGCTTCAGGAAAGCCTTTTAATCCATCAACGCATGCTACATATATCTGTTTTATCCCTCTGTTCTTTAGCTCAGTTACAACCTGCATCCAAAACTTGGAACCTTCATTTTTACCGACCCAGATCCCCAGTAATTCCTTTTTCCCTTCCATGTTAACACCTATTGCAAGATATACCGCTTTGTTAATTACTGTATGATTATCCCTTGCTTTAACGTGTATGCAATCCAAATATAATATTGGATATACATCGTCTAGGGACCTGTTTTGCCATGTAGTAACTTCTTCTATTACTCCGTCAGTGACAGTTGATATAAGGTCCTTGGAAATATTGGTCTGGTATATCTCCTCTAAATGGCTATGTATCTCACTGACAGTCATCCATCTTGCATATAGTAAAATCACTTTATCATCAAAACCACTAAATCTCCTAACTCCTTCAGGAATCAATTGAGGTTCAAATTCTCCTTCCCTGTCCCCTTGAAACATCTACGGTAATCTGATGACCGTCGTCATCTATAATCGTTTTTTCATAACTGCCGTTGCGACGATTATTATCGCTCTTGATTATCTTACTATGTTTAGAATAACCTAGATCGTGTTCTAATTCACTTTCAAGAATTCTCTCTACTAATTTGCTTTTTAAGTTTATTAAATAATCCACCCGCGACCAAATAATTCAGATGGATCTGCTTTTGATAGTAATTCTTCGACTAATTTAGTATTTATATCTACTTCTTTTTCTGCTAATTTTTTTGCCATTTTTTCCTCTGTATTTAAGTTGCTTTTTTATAGTATCTCCTACTATATCCTTTTGCAACTTACACAAACTATATGACAGACTCTAAAGAAAATATATTCTTTACTGTGCAGCTAAACCCTTTTTAGCCTGCTCAACAATATGGGCAAAACTATCAGTATTATTTACAGCAAGCTCTGCTAGCATTTTGCGATCAACAATAATTCCTGCCTTATTTAATCCATTGATAAAGCTAGAATAAACCATTCCATGTTCTCTTACAGCTGCATTAATCCTTTGAATCCAGAGACCTCTAAAATCACGCTTACGATTTCTACGATCTCTATACGCATACTGTAACCCTTTTTCTACTTTTTCAATTGCTATTCTAAAACAATTCTTTGCTCTACCTCTATACCCTTTAGCAAGCTTAATTACTTTTTTATGGCGACTTTTGGATACTATTCCTGCTTTTGCACGTGTCATAATTTCACTCTCATTTTTTAATTAGTTCCATTAGGAAGGAAAATTTTTACTAATCTTTTCGCATCTTCATCACAAAGTATTGTGGTACCTCTTTGATTGCGAAGCTGAGCTTTCGTACGACGTCTCATAAAGTGCTGTTTACCGGCCTGGCTTGCTCTTACCTTACCGCTTGCAGTGAGCTTAAAGCGCTTTTTTGCGCCCGAATGGGTTTTCATTTTAGGCATATTGATTCTCTTTCTGGCATTTAAAAATAAACAAACAGCAAATTAGGCACACCAGAGCCACCTTGTTGCAAATAGCATTATACTTAATGCACATCATTTTCAAGCCCTTAATCATAAAAAGTATAGTGATTAAAGGACTTGAATTTAGAAAATCAAAGGAATTACTTAGAAGCTGATCCTTTTTTTTCGTGGTTATCACCATGATGCTCATGGGCTTTACCATGCTCTTCGTGAGCTTTAGCGTGTCCTTCTTCGTGAACTTTGCCAGCAGCAGATCCTTCAGACCCGGTATTTGCGAAAGCAAAATTTGATACTGCAAGAACGCTGAGTAATAATGCAATTTTTTTAAACATAACAACACTCCTTATAATTAATAAATATTCTTTATTGATACTAACTGTTAAAAAATATGTTCAAATTTTTAGTTTTTTTTGTTCTATATGCCGTTATGCTTTATTCACATTTTTAGCATATAGAACTGCTTATAACTTAGAAAGCTTAGCTGAAATTATTACTTTTTGCTTCCTTTGTTTTCTTCTTTTTTGTTCATTCCTTTTTCTGCAGCTGTATCATCTTGAAGCGCTGCATCTTTGCTGACTTCAGTAACAGGAGCAGTTTCAGCTGAACCTTTAGCAGAACCTGTTGCAAAAGCAACTTTTGATAAAGCAAATACACTAACTAGAATAACAAGTAATCTTAACATTTTAAACTCCTTAAATAAATTAAATTGGTGTAAACACTATAGCACTTTTTTATAAAAGATAAACTAGATTTTGATCTTTCCTCATTTTAGAGAATTACAAATTTTATAAATTTTACTTTTTTTGTAATGTTTGTGGTATTTTTGAAACAATTGTTGGGCGATATCTTTTGTGTGCTTCCCTAGGATAAGTAAATTTTTAATTTCTGCGGTTATTTGTTCATCAGATGGTTCGTATAATTTTTTACCGGAAACCAATAATACTATCTCACCTTTAGGTAAATTCTGACTATAATAATTTATTAAACTCTCTATATCAGCCGTTCTTGAGTCCTGAAATAATTTAGTTAACTCTCTAGAAACATTCCCTTGCCGATTACCTAAGATTTTTAATGCAGACTGCAGGGATTCCACTAGCCTAGTGGATCTGTCAAAAAAGATAAGTGTTGCATCAACCTCTGCCAATTCTAAAAAAACTTTTTCTCTTCCTATATCCGTTTTGGGAAGGAAACCAGCAAATATAAATCGGTCAGAGGGTAAACCCGAAAGGGTTAACGCTGCTATCGGAGCAGAAACACCAGGTACTATATCAATAAAATATCCTTTTTCTTTTACCTCTTTAACCAATTTATATCCGGGATCAGAAATTAAAGGCGTTCCAGCATCTGAAACTAAGGAAATAACTTTTCCAGCTTCTATATTTTTTATTATGTATTTACGAGTAGCTTCATCACTTTTGTCATTGTATATGGAAAGAGAACAGGTGATATTATGTTTTGCTAGTAATTTTGCTGATATTCTGGTATCCTCACAAAAAATAATATCAGAGTTCTTTAGAGTCTCAATGGCACGGATGGTAATGTCATTTAAGTTACCAATTGGAGTGGAGACTATATAAAGCCCAGGTCTAAAATTCATATTAAATTGAATAGTCTTAAAATTTAGGGATATAACATGATCAACATAAAACAAAAATTCACAAAATTCATTATTTCTTTTTGTTTTCTACTTGCTCTTAGTGCTTGTGAATCTAATAGCAGTAATAATAAGAATAACAAAAAAAACTTATCAAATAATACAGTTACTGAGGTTGCACTTTTACTACCTTTATCCAGTGAAAATGAATTACTAGGAAAGCAATATGCCGGAATGATAAAAATGGGACTAGGAGACGGTGCTAAAACAAAAATTAAAGTAAACTCTTATGACTGTTCTGACGAAATTAAATTAAAAGAATCCATAAAAAGGATATTAGAACAAAAAACTAAAATCATAATTGGGCCGATATATTCTAAGGATACTAAGGTTCTCTCTGCGGCAATCAAAGAGAAAGACGTAATTGCTCTTTCTCTTTCAAATGACCCAACACTGGCTGATAATAATATGTTTATCTTCGGTCATGCGCCTATGAGGCAAATTGAACAAATTACTACTTATCTAATAAATAACGAATATAAAAATTATGTAATTTTATTACCCACCGGAAGACATACACAAATTGTTAGCAAGATAATTCAAAATATTATAGCAAATAAAGATGCAACACTTAGTAGAATGGAGTTTTATAATACTACTGATGAAGATATAGAGAAAGCAGTTAATGTTGTTTCTGATACTGTAAGTAATTTAAACGAACAGGATGAAATCTTAAAAAGACCAGTAGTCATCGTTGGTGATGACCCAGAACATTTGAAAAGGGTATACCAATTTGCGAAAAATTTTAATTTAGATAAAAAAGCTGTTATTGCAGGCGATAACAGAATAGATGTAGTCGATGATAAGCAATTTGAAATTATTTATACCGGATCAATTGCCCTAGAAAACGGTAATATAAAGCAGAGAGCTGCGGCTTTAGGCGTAAATTACTTTTCATTTATGCATGCTCTTGCTTATGATGCTGGCAAGATAATTGCAAGTAATATAATAGGCAATTACAACAAGGAAGATTTTTTAACCAGATTAAAAAGCTCCAAAAAGTTTTCAGGAATAACGGGCAAAATACATTTTGTAGATTCTATAGCCCAACGTGAATACGAAATTATTAAAAAGCAGAATGGAATATACACTCTACAAGATAACTATCTAAAAGCAGAAATAGAGGAAAAGGTTTTATCAATTCCTAATAATTAATTCTAGCTGGAAGTGGTGACAAGAAGTAAGATTAACCTTGGTTTTATAGGGGAAAGATTAGATTCACATAATTAATGACTTTTTTTGAACTTATCCCTATATTTAAGAAATCAAAATAAATTATACCGTTACTAATGCTTAGATCTTTAATCCTTGCAGCTAAGCTAAGTTTAGCTCTTGCAATTTTTGGAATAATAGTTGTAATTGCTATTATATGGCATTTTAGCCAAGATCTGCCCGATTATTCACAATTAAAAGAATATCATCCTCCCTGTGTAACTAGAATCTATTCCGCAGATGGAAAATTGATTGAAGAATATGCAAAAGAGAAGAGAATTTTTGTTCCGATAAATAGTGTACCTAAATCTCTTGTACAAGCCTTTATAGCAGCTGAAGATAAAAATTTTTATAATCACCCCGGCATTGATATATTCAGTATTATTAGAGCGGCATTTGCAAATGTTTCCCATGTTATTAACGGTACTAGATTTGAAGGCGGATCAACCATTACTCAGCAAGTTGTAAAAAACTTTCTATTAACTTCTGAAAGATCAATTGAAAGAAAAGTTAAAGAAGCGATACTTTCTTACATGATTTCCGAGGTTTTGTCCAAAGACCAAATTCTCGAGTTATATTTAAATCAGCTTTTTTTGGGAAAAGGATATGGGGTAGCAGCTGCAGCTCTTGGTTATTTTAACAAATCAGTAGAAGAATTATCTATAGCTGAATCTGCTTTTTTGGCCTCACTTCCAAAAGCTCCATCGCAATACGGTTCTGAGAAAAATTACGAAAGAGCACTCGCGCGAAGAAATTACGTAATCGGACGTATGTATGATGATGGATATATTACTGAAAAAGAAGCAAGAGATTCAATAAATGAACCGCTAAAACTCGTTAAACAAGATAAAGTTCAGACTCTAGATGCAGATTATTACGCCGAACAAGTGCGATCGGAAGTAATAGGCATGTTTGGTGAAGAATATTTCTATACGGCAGGTTTAACCATTATCAGTTGTATAGATTCCAGGTTACAGGAAAGCTCAGCTAATGCTTTGCGTTTCGGCATTAAGGCCTATGATATGAAAAGAGGTTACCGAGGGTCTCTTAGAAATATCTCTTTAACTAATTGGCAAAAAGAATTAGAAGCTCTTCCAAGGCCGGTCGGCTTAAGACATTACAAACTCGCAGTGGTATTAAACGTGGAGAGCACTCGGGCGAAAATAGGATTAAGTGACGGTAAAACAGCATTTATTAAGCTTTCGGATATGGCTTGGACAAAAACAAATCTGAATTCAGTAAAAGATTTACTTAAAAATGGTGATGTTATAGTAGTCGAAAAAATAGCAAATGATTATAAACTACAACAGATCCCTGAAGTTAATGGCGGTATAATGGTAGTTGAACCTTATACGGGAAGAGTTCTTGCAGCAGAAGGCGGTTATGATTACGATATAAGTAAATTTGATAGAACTACCCAAGCAAAAAGGCAACCCGGTTCTTTGATCAAGCCTTTTGTTTATTTAGCAGCTCTTGAAAATGGTGCCAAGCCTAATGATTTATTTCCTGATTCTCCTATTGAAATTTATCAAGGAGCTGGAATGCCTATATGGAAACCTAAAAATTGGGACAACAAGTTTATGGGGACAATGACGCTGCGAAAAGGATTGGAAAAATCGCGTAACAGTATCACTGTTAGGGTTGGACAGATAGCAGGCCTTAGAAAAATCGCTGAAACCTTTAAAAGGTTTGGTATTAACGATAACCCATCACCAAAAATCCATTCAATTGTACTCGGAGCCCTGGAAAGTACTCTGGAGCGGATGACTATGGCTTATAGCATCATTGCTAATAAGGGCCGAAAAGTTACACCGCATTATATTGAGTTAATTAAGGATAGAAAGGGGAACGTCCTCTACCGTAGGGATTATACAGAATGTATTGAATGTAAGGAATATAAACGTGATGAAGCCGGAAATGCCTTACTACCGGTAATTCCTGTATCATCAGGATCTATCATTACTGACGAAGCCACAGATTATCAGATTACTTCTATTTTGATAGGGGCAATTCAAAGAGGAACCGGGCAAGCAGCCAAAATCATTCCTAAAGTCATAGCCGGTAAAACTGGCACAAGTAACGACGGGAAAGATACCTGGTTTGTAGGTTTTACTCCGAGAATGGTAGTAGGTACTTATATCGGTTATGATACACCGCGGAGTCTTGGTAAAAGCGCAACTGGTGCAACTGTTGCCCTTCCAGTATTTATAAATTTTATGAATAACGGGTATAAAGATATTGAATCAGTTGATTTTGAGGTACCAAAATCAATTAATTTAATTCCAGTAAACTATGATACTGGCAAACCTTCAACAGAAAAAGGGTCAATAATAGAAGCTTTTAAAGCAAATTATTACGATAAGGAATTAAGAAATTTTGAAATTAAACCGCAAGCAGAAGATTTTTTCGATCCTTTCTCAAAAATTCAGGATAATATTATATTACAGAAAGAAGATCCTTCAGATGAAATATATTAAGCCCTAGTTATAATATTGAGAAGTGGATATGGTATACTTATTACGGTTAGGTTTTAACTCCGAAGAATTTTTTGATATTTAGCTTAGAGTCAATCATTTATTTTGTGTAAGTTGTTATATTTTTTAATTCCAGTAAATCATGCCTAAAATCCCCGCATAAAATTTCAAATTGATTTTAGTATAAATTACCCGCCTAATCTCATCAGGAAAGGCAAAATGAGGAATAATCCCGCTCCAATTCCTTTGCCAAATATCAGAGATCACAGGATATTTATTATCCCATTTAGCAGCAAACGATTTTAGCTCCAGATATCCTATTTCTTCGCTGTTTGCAGTGTAAATCCTTTTAAGATCCGCTGTGACCGCTTTTAAATCCTTATAAGAAACATATTTTACAGAATTCCTCGCCATATGTACTATACAGAGTTGTACAATCGTATTAGGATAAATGCTATTTATGGCTTCAGGAAAGCCTTTTAATCCATCAACGCATGCTACATATATCTGTTTTATCCCTCTGTTCTTTAGCTCAGTTACAACCTGCATCCAAAACTTGGAACCTTCATTTTTACCGACCCAGATCCCCAGTAATTCCTTTTTCCCTTCCATGTTAACACCTATTGCAAGATATACCGCTTTGTTAATTACTGTATGATTATCCCTTGCTTTAACGTGTGTATGCAATCCAAATATAATATTGGATATACATCGTCTAGGGACCTGTTTTGCCATGTAGTAACTTCTTCTATTACTCCGTCAGTGACAGTTGATATAAGGTCCTTGGAAATATTGGTCTGGTATATCTCCTCTAAATGGCTATGTATCTCACTGACAGTCATCCCTCTTGCATATAGTAAAATCACTTTATCATCAAAACCACTAAATCTCCTAACTCCTTCAGGAATCAATTGAGGTTCAAATTCTCCTTCCCTGTCCCCTTGAAACATCTACGGTAATCTGATGACCGTCGTCATCTATAATCGTTTTTTTATAACTGCCGTTGCGGACGATTATTATCGCTCTTGATTATCTTACTATGTTTAGAATAACCTAGATCGTGTTCTAATTCACTTTCAAGAATTCTCTCTACTATTTGCTTTTTAAGTTTATGAAATAATCCACCCGTGACCAAATAATTCAGATGGATCTGCTTTTGATAGTAATTCTTCGACTAATTTAGTATTTATATCTACTTCTTTTTCTGCTAATTTTTTAGCCATTTTTTCCTCTGTATTTAAGTTGCTTTTTTATAGTATCTTCTACTATATCCTTTTGCAACTTACACAAACTATATGACAGACTCAATTTTGGCGTAAAATTTTTTCGGTAAAAATCGCCCTCTAATACTACTCTATACGAATTATTAACTATTCTATCCAAAGCAGCGTTAGCCATAACAGGATCAAAAAATATTTCTGCCCATGTTTCAATTTTCCTATTTGTGGTAATGATCAGACTAGCATTTATATGCACGGCCGCTATTAAATCATATCAGTCAGATGATTGTTCTGCTGACAAAGTTTTTAAGCCGAAGTCATCTAAAATCAATAAATCAACTTTTGTGTATCGCTTAAAAATGACATCATAAGTAAAATCGGCTCTAGAGCGATAAAATTCATTGAGTAGTTCGTTGCTCCTTATAAACTTTACCTTTTTATTGCGCTGGCAAGCTAACATTCCAAGAGCTTGAGATAAGTGCGTTTTACCAGTACCTACCGGCCCCATAATGATTACATAGTTCTTTTCTTTGATAAATTTTGCAGTCATTAAGTCATTAATTGCATGTCTAATTTTGAGGGAATATCGTTTGAAATCAAACCCTTCAAATGTTTTTGTTTCTTCAAATTTTGCTTGGACAACTCTTCTTTGCAGAGAGCTTTGATCTCTATTATCCACCTCATCTTGGAATAGCATTAAAAGCAGTTCTTCATATGGCATTGCAGCATCTCTGGCTTGCCTTAGCCTGCTATCCAAACTATCAGATATTCCAGATAACTTAAGTTGTTGTACCAAATTATCGAGTTGCAAGTTAGGCATAATTAGCCTCAATATCAGAGCTATATTTAAGCATTAGCCTTAATATTCTTCACTTTGCCGCCTTCAATATTAGGAATAGAGTACTGATCCAGTTTATTTTTTAAAATATTGGATATAGCCTCATAAGTATAATTATCATAAGACACAGCTCGCAAACATGCAGCTTCTAGTCTGTCATTACCGTATGTCTGCGATAATCTTAAAATACCTTGAACTTTACGTAGTGATATTCTACCGCCTGATGCAAGAATTCTGCTTATTACCTGGTATGTAGAATTACCTATGCCTTTAGCACAACTTAAACATTTCTCAGGATTATTCTCTAAATAATATAAAGCAGATTTTGGGTAATCTTTTTCGTCGGTAATCCATTGACCTTTATTATAATTCCTCGGATGGGTTTTTATGATCTGGTGTTTATAATAGGCTGTAACGGTCTTTAGCCCAATACGAATACTAACCTCTTCCCCGATATATTTTGTTGGCACCGAATAAAAATTACCTTTGACCATAAAATGGTGATCTTTTTGTACTGTGCAGGTAGTCCAAATCGGCATATCAAAAATACCTGACGGTATAGGAAGTAAACATTCCTTTTCTTCCAATAAAAATGTATCAATTGGCTTTGATCCTGTTGTAGTACATATTCTATGTGATATTTCATTTTTACACCACTTGATCGCTTCAATATTAGCCTCTATAATATTGCTATATGATTTACCGGCTACAAGTTGTTCTCTAACTATCCTAATAGAGCGCTCCACTTTGCCTTTACGCTCCCGGCTTAAAAACTTTAGTTGGATCTATTGTAAAACCATAAAACCTTGATAATTCTGAATAAGTCTCATTTAAAGTATGGTCATGAATATCAGGTTTAATGACCCCGGCTTTTAAATTATCCAATATTACTCTACTGGGTACACCACCAAAAAAGTTGAAAGCATTTACATGGAGCTGAGCCCAACTAACTTGGTCCTGTGAAAAAGCAAACTCTACGTAACGATAACGACTATGGGACAGAGTCATTACAAAAGCATAAAGTTTTCTATTTTTACCATTAATATCCTGAATCTTGCCAATATAACCAAAATCTACCTGAGCTTCTTGACCCGGTTCAGTCTTTATTACTCTAGCCCTTAAATATTGAACATTATATAGTAGCACAAGCTATTTCTTTCTTTTTAAAATAATTTTGAATTTTTATACCATTAAACTAAATTTGTGTTAAATAGGACCGTACATTAATTGCTAAATCTTTTACTGATTTTAGTACTCGAAAATTATTGGAGTTAGCTTTGACATCTTGGTTTACAAGTTCTTGTGGATTCATATCAGGACAATATGATGGTAAATAAAACAATTCTAGCTTGTCCTTATGTCTTTCTACATAAGCTTTTACCTTTTTACTGTGATGCACTCTATGATTATCTAATATTACTCTAGCCTTTAAATATTGAACATTATATAGTAGCATAAGCTATTTCTTTCTTTTTAAAATAATTTTGAATTTTTATACCATTAAACTGAATTTGTGTTAAATAGGACCGTACATTAATTGTTAAATCTTTTACTGATTTTAGTACTCGAAAATTATTGGAGTTAGCTTTGACATCTTGGTTTACAAGTTCTTGTGGATTCATATCAGGACAATATGATGGTAAATAAAACAATTCTAGCTTGTCCTTATGTCTTTCTACATAAGCTTTTACCTTTTTACTGTGATGCACTCTATGATTATCTAATATCAAAAATATTTTCTGCTTAATTTGTCTGATCAGTCTACCTAAAAATTCAATACACTTTTTGCTGGTAAAATTATCTTCAAATACCATCCAGTTCATAAACCCTTGCGGACTAATAGCAGCTAGCATATTACATTTAAATCTTGAACCACTTCTCTTGATTGCTGGGGTCTTGCCTTTAAGACCATATGTTTTACCTCGATTATCTGTTGATTGTATCCCCATTTCATCTCCCCAATAAATTCTAGCACTTTCTTTCATTGCACGAGACTTGATTTCTGGATATGTGACTGTTAACCATTCTTTTATCTTCTCTGGATTACGTTGATAGGCTGATTTAATTGGTTTTTGAGACGTAAAACCCAATCTATTCATAATTTTTCTTATAGAACGCCTGTTATACTGATAAAGGTAATTGGATTCTATATATTCTTGTACCACTTTACTATTCCATAACGTATAATCCATTCCCAATTCATCAGGTGTATGTGATAAAATTTTAGATTTTAATTCCTCTTCTTGATTTTTACTGATTTTAGATCCTGTTCCTACCTTTACTCCTCGCTTCTTATAGCGAAAGCTTTCTTCCTTATAAATTTTGTACTCTTTAAGATATTTCCATATAGAACTCCTAGAAAACCCAAAGGTAATAGATGCTTGTTTCTTGCTTATTCCATGTATAACTATTGCTTCCACTGCTTTCTTTCTTAATATCTTGAGATCGCTTGGTGATAATTTTTTATTAGACATTTTGTTATTACTCTTGATACAATATCATTATATCATTTCTCTAATGTTAGTTCAATATTTAAAGGCCGGAGTAATATATCAGGGCGCTTTAATCATAGGTTACGGACATATTCGGCTATGCTCAAATGGAAGCTCAGTTCTGCGAATTATTGTAATTGACCAAGAAAAAAGAAACCAGGGATTTGGAGAGTATCTTTTGCAGTTAATCGAAAAATGGTTAAAAAATCAAAATTATCGAATAATTCAAGCTCATTCTTCTCTAAAGGCTATAGAATTTTACAAGAAATATAACTACTATAAAATGCCGTTTAACGATCATGACGGCTATGAAAGCGACCCTGTTGATATACCAGTTGGCAAAAATTTATAGTATTAATTGGGACTCAAAATATAAATAAGTCAGTAATCTAAAAAAATGAATAAGGTAACAGTAGTTTGTGGCCCAACCGCTAGCGGTAAAACCCAATTTGCGCATTTACTTGCTAAAAAAAGTAATGGCGAAATAGTCAATGCCGATTCTATGCAATTATATAAATCATTACCTATTATTACTTCTTCTCCTTCGCCGAAATTAAGAAATGAATTGCCATATCATTTATATAATTTTCTTGATATTAAGTATGAATGTTCAGTAGCAAAATATGCTCAGTTAGCGGCAGAAAAAATCAAGGAAATATCTACCCGTAAGAAGCTGCCTATATTAGTTGGTGGATCCGGGATGTATATTAATTCCTTAATAAAAGGATTTAGCCATATACCAGATATAGAGCCAGAAGTCCGCAAAGAGGTAAGAAGTTTGCAGCAATCATTAGGTTCTAATGACTTTTTCGAATTATTAAAAAAATCCGACCCTGAAATCGCTAAGGTTCTTAATGCTCAGGACTCACAGAGAGTAGCTAGAGCCTATGAGGTTTTTATGCAAACTGGGAAGTCCATATTATATTACCAAAAAAGTAATACCAAATTATTGGAGGGTTTTAGCTTTAGGATTATCCTGCTTTTACCAGATAGACAATTTTTATATTCCATGTGTAATAGCAGACTAGAACAAATGTTTAAAAATGGTGCAATTGAAGAGGTAAAAAGCTTACTTAACGAAAGATGTAACATAAACTCTTCAGCCATGAAGTCCCTTGGCGTAAAAGAAATAATATCTTATTTAGAAAATAGGATATCTAAAGATGAAGCCTTGGAGATAGCTACAACCAGAACCAGGCAGTATGCCAAACGCCAGATTACTTGGTTTAAAAATCAACTTCAAGAAAAGGATATAATGGAATTTTCTAACAACGCTGAATATGAGAAAATTTTAACAATGGTGAGCCCGCCGGGACTCGAACCCGGGACAACCTGATTAAAAGTCAAGTGCTCTACCAGCTGAGCTACGGGCTCACAAAATACAATATTTAAAGTACCAAGTAGATTCTTTTATCTGTTTATACTAAAATACTACTGCTGCTCACCAATGTTTAAATTGTAGATACATTTTCTAAGCAAAAATGCGAAAACTCAACGTTTTTCAATACATTAAACTTATAAAATGTATTTTACTTTATCGTAGAAAAACCATAATATGTCAACAACTATTTTTTTAGAAAAGGTTTAGGCCCAAAATGTATTCTGATGCTGTAGTTATAATTCCTGCCAGAATTGCTTCCACAAGACTTGAAAATAAGCCATTGCAAATGATTGGAAACAAAACAATGATTGAGCATGTAGTTTCTAGGGTAAGCAGAATAGCAGTTGCTGGGGTTTTTGTTGCAACTGATTCAGAAGAAATATTCTCTCTTGTGACAAGTAAAGGTTTTTCTGCAATAATGACAGACAAGAACTGCTTAACCGGTACTGATAGAGTATACGAGGCTTTTAAGAAACTATCCAATCACAAAGACATAAAATATGTTATAAATGTACAAGGGGACATGCCTTTTATTGATGAGGCAATCATTCCTAAAATCATTGAAGGCTTAAAAACTAGGCAATTTGATATAATGACCTCTGTTGTAAAAGTGGGCAATGATATTGCTAGTTTTCCATCAAATGTAAAAGTAGTAATAGATAAAAACAATAAGGCTCTTTATTTTTCCAGATCAGTTGTACCAAGTGGGGCTTCAGAATTTTTTTATCATGTAGGAATTTATGGTTTTAAGGCTTCTCTCCTTGAAAAATTTGTTTTGTTAGAACAAAGTAAAAATGAAAAAACTGAGAACTTAGAACAATTAAGAGCTTTAGACAATGGAATGACAATAGGAGTTTGTTATTCTAATGAGATTCCAATTTCAGTAGATACTAAAGAGGATCTAGCAAAAGCACGAGATTTTATAGTTAAAAATCCTCAGTACTTAACTTAAAAAAGTAGTATACGGCTATAATTTATGCTTATTGCTTGGAGATATTCCTGCAAGAGGCCATATGTGTGGGTTTCAAGCCATAAATTATATTTGTTACTAACTTCTGCTATTTTAGGTTATGGTGCGCTAGTTTCTTTATAAGAACCGCTAATCTAAATTCCTACAACTAAATTATATCATTTGATTATATAACTTGTAACTTGTTATTTAAATTATATTAATGCTAATATTTAAATAACAAATTAACTTTATGTAAATTGCTATGAAAACAGCAGAAGCAGATATTTTAGAAGCTGAAGATCCTACAAAAAAAGCAAGGTCTCAAAAGGCATTTGAGGCTTTAAATCATATCTTTTCTGGAAAAGAAAATGGTCTGATAGATAGTGTTTTAAATGATTATACCCCGGTAACTAAAGAAGTTAATGGGCAAGAAGTTACCCAAGCTCCAGGTCTAAGCTGGGGTACAATTTTTAAAGCAATAGGCTTTGCTATAAGAAATCCGAGTTATATCGGCAGTCTATATATTACTCTGGCCTTTAAATATTGAACATTATATAGTAGCATAAGCTATTTCTTTCTTTTTAAAATAATTTTGAATTTTTATACCATTAAACTGAATTTGTGTTAAATAGGACCGTACATTAATTGTTAAATCTTTTACTGATTTTAGTACTCGAAAATTATTGGAGTTAGCTTTGACATCTTGGTTTACAAGTTCTTGTGGATTCATATCAGGACAATATGATGGTAAATAAAACAATTCTAGCTTGTCCTTATGTCTTTCTACATAAGCTTTTACCTTTTTACTGTGATGCACTCTATGATTATCTAATATCAAAAATATTTTCTGCTTAATTTGTCTGATCAGTCTACCTAAAAATTCAATACACTTTTTGCTGGTAAAATTATCTTCAAATACCATCCAGTTCATAAACCCTTGCGGACTAATAGCAGCTAGCATATTACATTTAAATCTTGAACCACTTCTCTTGATTGCTGGGGTCTTGCCTTTAAGACCATATGTTTTACCTCGATTATCTGTTGATTGTATCCCCATTTCATCTCCCCAATAAATTCTAGCACTTTCTTTCATTGCACGAGACTTGATTTCTGGATATATGACTGTTAACCATTCTTTTATCTTCTCTGGATTACGTTGATAGGCTGATTTAATTGGTTTTTGAGACGTAAAACCCAATCTATTCATAATTTTTCTTATAGAACGCCTGTTATACTGATAAAGGTAATTGGATTCTATATATTCTTGTACCACTTTACTATTCCATAACGTATAATCCATTCCCAATTCATCAGGTGTATGTGATAAAATTTTAGATTTTAATTCCTCTTCTTGATTTTTACTGATTTTAGATCCTGTTCCTACCTTTACTCCTCGCTTCTTATAGCGAAAGCTTTCTTCCTTATAAATTTTGTACTCTTTAAGATATTTCCATATAGAACTCCTAGAAAACCCAAAGGTAATAGATGCTTGTTTCTTGCTTATTCCATGTATAACTATTGCTTCCACTGCTTTCTTTCTTAATATCTTGAGATCGCTTGGTGATAATTTTTTATTAGACATTTTGTTATTACTCTTGATACAATATCATTATATCATTTCTCTAATGTTAGTTCAATATTTAAAGGCCGGAGTAATATATGCAAGAGGGATGACTGTCAGTGAGATACAGGACCATTTAGAGGAGATATACCAGACCAATATTTCCAAGGACCTTATATCAACTGTCACTGACGGAGTAATAGAAGAAGTTACTACATGGCAAAACAGGTCCCTAGACGATGTATATCCAATATTATATTTGGATTGCATACACGTTAAAGCAAGGGATAATCATACAGTAATTAACAAAGCGGTATATCTTGCAATAGGTGTTAACATGGAAGGGAAAAAGGAATTACTGGGGATCTGGGTCGGTAAAAATGAAGGTTCTAAGTTTTGGATGCAGGTTGTAACTGAGCTAAAGAACAGAGGGATAAAACAGATATATGTAGCATGCGTTGATGGATTAAAAGGCTTTCCTGAAGCCATAAATAGCATTTATCCTAATACGATTGTACAACTCTGTATGAGTCAATCATTTATTTTGTGTAAGTTGTTGTATTTTTTAATTCCAGTAAATCATGCCTAAAATCCCCGCATAAAATTTCAAATTGATTCAATGCCAAAGACCAATTTTTAATCGGCATGGTCCATTTTTTGGCAGCATTTTTTAGAGCCAAAAATACGATTTTTTAAAATAGACTTATCATCTGGAAAAACCCCTTTATTGTTGATGATTTTTCTGATTTGACGATTTATCGATTCTATCGCATTGGTAGTATAAATTACCCGCCTAATCTCATCAGGAAAAGCAAAAAAAGGAATAATCCCGCTCCAATTCCTTTGCCAAATATCAGAGATCACAGGATATTTATTATCCCATTTAGCAGCAAACGATTTTAGCTCCAGATATCCTATTTCTTCGCTGTTTGCAGTGTAAATCCTTTTAAGATCCGCTGTGACCGCTTTTAAATCCTTATAAGAAACATATTTTACAGAATTCCTCGCCATATGTACTATACAGAGTTGTACAATCGTATTAGGATAAATGCTATTTATGGCTTCAGGAAAGCCTTTTAATCCATCAACGCATGCTACATATATCTGTTTTATCCCTCTGTTCTTTAGCTCAGTTACAACCTGCATCCAAAACTTGGAACCTTCATTTTTACCGACCCAGATCCCCAGTAATTCCTTTTTCCCTTCCATGTTAACACCTATTGCAAGATATACCGCTTTGTTAATTACTGTATGATTATCCCTTGCTTTAACGTGTATGCAATCCAAATATAATATTGGATATACATCGTCTAGGGACCTGTTTTGCCATGTAGTAACTTCTTCTATTACTCCGTCAGTGACAGTTGATATAAGGTCCTTGGAAATATTGGTCTGGTATATCTCCTCTAAATGGCTATGTATCTCACTGACAGTCATCCCTCTTGCATATAGTGAAATCACTTTATCATCAAAACCACTAAATCTCCTAACTCCTTCAGGAATCAATTGAGGTTCAAATTCTCCTTCCCTGTCCCCTTGAAACATCTACGGTAATCTGATGACCGTCGTCATCTATAATCGTTTTTTCATAACTGCCGTTGCGACGATTATTATCGCTCTTGATTATCTTACTATGTTTAGAATAACCTAGATCGTGTTCTAATTCACTTTCAAGAATTCTCTCTACTATTTGCTTTTTAAGTTTATTAAATAATCCACCCGCGACCAAATAATTCAGATGGATCTGCTTTTGATAGTAATTCTTCGACTAATTTAGTATTTATATCTACTTCTTTTTCTGCTAATTTTTTAGCCATTTTTTCCTCTGTATTTAAGTTGCTTTTTTATAGTATCTTCTACTATATCCTTTTGCAACTTACGCAAACTATATGACAGACTCGCTTTTGATAGTAATTCTTCGACTAATTTAGTATTTATATCTACTTCTTTTTCTGCTAATTTTTTAGCCATTTTTTCCTCTGTATTTAAGTTGCTTTTTTATAGTATTTTCTACTATATCCTTTTGCAACTTACACAAACTATATGACAGACTCACTAAAATCAGTAAAAGATTTAACAATTAATGTACGGTCCTATTTAACACAAATTCAGTTTAATGGTATAAAAATTCAAAATTATTTTAAAAAGAAAGAAATAGCTTATGCTACTATATAATGTTCAATATTTAAAGGCCAGAGTAATAGCTTATACAAGTCTCCAGAAATACTTCAAGAACCGTCTTTTCAAGAAAAATTATTAAACAACGACAATACTTGGAAATTTATAGGATATGTAGGAGAAAAATTGCCCCAAATTGGTAAAGTACTTGATTATTTTAAATTTCCAGAATTTGCCGAAGGTAATATATTAGATAGTAAAGGGTTAAAAGCTTTAAGTAATGTACTTACTAGCAAAGAAGCACAAGGCAAATTAAAGGAAATAGCTCTTGACTCAAGAAAGACTAATCCTGACATGAATAAAACAATCAATAATATCTTGGATTTAATGCAGACCCAAGGATTTGCTGATTACATAAATAGCAAGGGGGCTGCTCTACAGAATTATATTGTTAAATCGCTACAAGCACAGAAAGGTATAGAAGACCAGTTAAGTGCATATGGTTTAAAACCTGAGAATTTACAGCAAATTACTAGTATAGTACCAATACTTCTTAATAATCCAAAAGCTTTGAAGAGCGTTTATGGACAATTTAGCGAGGGCCGTTATACCGATATGGTTAAGGAACTATTAGTACTGTCCAAAGATAATCCTCAAATTACCCAATATTTTAAAGATAATCAGGATTTATTTGTGGGAGTTATTGATAAAATTGTTAAAACAACTCCAGGACTAGAATGGTATGAACTTAAAGGTGATTTATATAAAATTGTTCCTAATTTGCTTGAACATCCTGATAAATTAATAAGCCTTATTGCTCTTTATGAAAAAGGCAAATACCCTGATATAGGGAAAGAGTTTCTAGGAATGATTCAAGAAGATAAGAATTTAAAACAATATTTTACAGAAAATAGCGAATTATTTAAGCGTATTCTAGTAGATAAAGCTATGGGCATGAAAGGCTATGGAGTAAAGGACGAAGTAGCCGAGATATTTACCCATGTTATGAGTGATCAGAATATCCCTAAAGTCCAAGGCCTTTTAGAGAAATATAGAAAAGGGGATTGGCTGGGATTAGCTACTGATACATGCCTGATGATTGAAAAAGATCCAGACTTTGCTAAGTATATGAGGGATAACCAAGAGAGTTTCAGCAAAATAATCACTGCCATAGTTGATTCTTATCCAGCTATTAAGACCTATACCGGTAATCTCCTGGTTGGTACACTGGCTGCTAAATTGTTAGAAGATCCGAAATCAATTAGAGAGCTTATATAGAAGGTTACCAGAGTGGTGGAGTTACTATGGTAACGCAAGGTGCTAAATTTCTTGCTAAAAAAGCTCTAGATAGTCAGGCAAGAGGCGCTGTTTTAGGAATAGTAAGCAATTGGGTATTTGGGGATGGAATTGGTAAACAGGAGGTTATTAATCGTATTCCTGAAGCCTTGGTAGAAGTGAGCTCTCCCCCAGAATCGCGTGTTTCCTTGAGCGATGCTGCAAAAGCAGTTATTGCCGCCGGGGATGACATAAGTAAAAAACAAGAATTAACTATCCTTGATAGAACGAAATATATTATTTGACGGGGTAACTATTGGTAGCCCTGAAAAACAAGTTAAACTAGAGAATATAGATATAAATAATAGTTTTGTTAATAGCAAATTCACTAATGTTTCATTTGAAGGTTCTAAATTCACTAATGCTAGTTTTACCGGAGCGACTTTTGAAAATGTAAATTTTAGCAATACGGAACTAGATGGAATAACGTTTCAAAGCCTCATACCGGCCCTCAAGAGCGGTACAATTTCATTAAAAGGGGCAAAAGTAGTAGGGCCGATGCCATATGCTCTTGACTTATCTGATATTTCACTTCAGGGAATAGATTTATCCGGTGTGACGTCAATGGCTGGTGTGAATTTGAAAAATACCGATTTTAGGGGAGCTTGTCTTACCACGTGACGGGGTAGCTTTGAGAGAATCCTATAACTTGACTTCTGCTACTTTTGACTCTGATATGTCTGATTTGCAAAAGAAAAATCAAAAATATATGATGGATCTGATTACAGATTCTATTATTTCCAAAGCAGAATATTTAGGGGAATCAATATCGGATCCTAAATTGCTACGGAAAAATATAGAAGAGCTGTACTTAAGCGATTCTCCTATGGAAATAGAACTAAGAAAACTTACTAGTCAAAATCCTGATATCGTCAAGTATAAGTCTTTTCCGGTAGCATCAAGTACTTATAATAATACCTCTGATCTCTCGACAACAGCTGCTATCATGACTTTGTTATATGAGAATAGAAATGATAGTAATAGTATAGAGGCTAAAATGGCTGCGAATATTATTGCTGATCAAGTTACGGAAAAATTATTCGGGCAGGGTGCCAATCGGGGTAAAGACGGCTCCATGATAAGAGAAGCGTGCCAAACGGCTATGCAAGCTTTCTTAAAGGGAAATCCTGGCATTACTCCTCACGGACTTGATAAATAGCGAAAACTTACCAGAACTGGTCAGTGAACTTGCTACGGATATTAATAAAAAAACAAAATATACTACTGTAGGACTAGTGTCAGGAGGCATATACTTACCTGAAAGGGCAATCACTGAGGAAACCGTCAGTAAAATTACCAAACAAATGCATGATTCTTACAAATTTAGCAAAGCTGAGCTGGAAGAGATTCACGAATTAGCACAAGGTATTGGGCATAATTTATTTTCTGGAGGAGAGAAAGGAAAAAGAAAGGAAGATACTATACTAATATTTGAAAGTTTGAAAGAAGTCATATCAGAAATGAAAAAAGAATATGGTGGAATTGAAGTAGCTGATATTTTAAAAGAAAAAAGAGCAGAATTAATTGGTAAAGTGGACGCGGGTTATTTTTCTGTTACCAGAACTGGTCTTACTAAGGAATACTATCAAAATACCAGCTATACCACTGTCGGACTTGCTTCGGGTGGGGTATATTTAGACCAAGCTTGAGCAAAAGATCCTAATTTCTTATCAGTAGTAAAAGAGTTTATTGCAGGATTGGTAGGTAGCGACATCGCTAAAAAGGAAAAAGTCGTACAGACTAAAAAGAATCTAAAGAAACTAGTAGGAGAAGTCGTATCACCTTCTGTTGAAGAGCATGTAAGTGGTAAAATATCACCACAGATTTTTACTCCAAAATCTCGTTCTTCAAGTCAAAGTCAGATTCTTAAATAATATAAGTTGTGCATGAGAAAAATAATATCCTACTTTAGGTTCTTCTCTTATTATAATCAATTTTATTATTAACTATTTAAAACTTTAAAATAGCGAAAGTAAGTTAAAAGGCATAACCAAGAATCCAGCTCCTGGAGTTCGTATATTGATAAAACAATAACCATTATGCCGAGAGCTCAGTACAGATTTTGTTCTTTTACAAAATTTTAAGAGGTATCATCTGTTTATGTTTTAGAACTATTTAGGCTTTAGCAGCTAAAGATTTTATATCATAAAAAAGGTCCTCGTATATTTTTATGGTATTTTTATAATTTATCTCAAAATTTTTGTGTTGAAATTCAATAAAATCTGCCGCAGTTTTACACTTTAAAACTTCCTGTCCAAGTTCCATATTTTCTTCGAAACCTCGTCTGATATTATTGGAGAATTTTGTGATCATATTATCTACTATGCTTCCTTCATAATTATTCCTACCATTAGGATTACACATAGACCCGATACCGGAATTTATAAAGCTTTGCATTTTTTCTTTAACTTCATCCGTCAAAAAGCTAAATGGATAATTTGAATTTTTATTTGGTGAATTATCAGTTGTAGATCGTAAAGTTTGAGTATCTAATTTTTCTGTTTTGGTAGATTCGGCTGAAGTTTCTTTTCTAGCAGATATTTTTGGTGTTTTTTTGCTTTTGGACATTCTTCTAAGACTCCGTTGATATATCATAATTAACTAATAAATGATATATTAACTACTACTGTCCGTTCCACAGCATTATTGTCTTACATCACGAATTTTAATAACTTCTGTGTTTTTTATATCCAAGTTGGTCCTAAAGGGGCTAATATCTACCCCTCCTCTTCTGGTATATTTTGCAAAAACAGTCAATTTTTCTGGTTTGCAATTCTCTAATATATCAACAAATATATGTTCTATACATTCTTCATGAAAGCCATTGTGATTTCTATAAGAAATTAAATATTTCAGCAGGGATCGATGATCTATTTTCTTACCCTTATAACTGATTTGAATGGAGGCCCAATCAGGTTGACCGGTAACTAAACAATTAGATTTTAATAAATTTGAATATAAAACCTCTTCTACGATTTGCTCCTGATTGCTTAAATCTATTTTTAGCAATTCAGAAGTAACTTGGTACTTAGAAATTTCCACAGGAAGTTCATCAAGTAAAATCCCTTCAAAAATATTAAGAGGCTGGTTTTTATAATGACTTAGTTTGTTTATATACACTTTTACTGGCGAACCAGTTGTCTGGCTTAGATCGGATTTTATCAGATTGTATACTTCTTCTTGAGCGGCAAATTTAGTATTATTAAAAGAGTTTAAGTACAATTTAACAGATTTTGATTCTATTAAAAATTCTGAATCTGCTGGTATCACAAAATGCATAATCCTTACTTCAGGTTTGCCTTTTGAATCTAGCCAGGAAAGTTCATAACAATTCCATAAATCATAGCCATTAAAGGGAAGAGATGACTCCTGAATTATTTTGTCTCTAGCTAGGTTTCTTTTTATAGGAAACAATAATGAATTATCATATTCGCTTTTGTAGGAGACTTGTTTGCCTAGTAATATTTCTGACATACATTCTTTATGTGTTTTTAATTCTCCAATTAAATGGTGCATCTGATTGGATTTGAACCAACGACCTCTGCCTTCGGAGGGCAACGCTCTATCCAGCTGAGCTACAGATGCTTAAATAATTAAGCATAAATTAGTATAGAAAATCTTAAATGTAAATATTTAATCAGACCCTATATTGTTTGAATTAATATTAACTTGGATAAAACTAAAACAAATATTGATTTCTTTGTGCTCCGCCAATAATTTATATTGAGTTAAAAATTATGAGTGCACAATGAATTATTTCGAACTATTTGCTCTAGAACAAAATTATATTCTTGATCAAAAGCGCTTAAGAAAACAATATTTAGCTTTGCAGGAAAAACACCACCCTGATAAGGCAAAAGATGAACTACAGCGTCATAAAAACGCTGAATATTCGATGCTTATTAACGAAGCTTTTAAAGTTTTAAAAGATGATCATTTAAGGGCTGAATATATTCTAAAAACAAAAGGCGAAGCCCTGGATGATAATAAATTAAAGTCAGTTTTATCTCCTGCCCAGTTAGAAGAAACATTAGAAGAGTACGAATCAATAGAAAATATTAAGGGTAATTTATCAAGTTTATATGCCATTGAAAAAGATAAAATCGAAATTTGCAAACAATTAGTCCATGATATAGCTATTGCTTTTTCAGAAAATAATATTAAACAAGCTCTTGATCTTACTGTTCGGCTAAAGTATCTTACTAATTTAGTCAGCAATATAAAGCTAAAGATTAAGAATGCAGATAATTGAAATTGAAGAACCTGGTAAAAACGAGCTACAGGATGAAATAGTAGTAGGAATTGATTTTGGTACTACTAACTCTTTAATTGCTTATTCCCGGCACAACAATCCGCAAATAATTAACTCAGTAGGGAAAAATGGCCTTTTACCTTCAGTTATATTTTATGATGATCAACTAGAAAAATTTGTAATAGGCAAAAATAGAGGGGAAAAAAAGTCTATTTCCTCTATCAAAAGGCTTCTTTCTAAATCCTATGACGAAATTAAATCGACGGAAGTTTTGGCTAAAATATTATCAGATTTTATGGTAGTGAACCATACCTCATCTATGCCTAAACTTACCTTTGGCAGTACAAACTATAGTTTTACTGAATTAGCAGCAAAGATATTTTTACACTTAAAAGAATGTGCAGAGCAGGAGCTTGGGGCAGCTATAAGTAAAGCCGTTGTATCGGTTCCAGCTTATTTTGATGATTCATCTAGAGGAGCAGTGATGCTAGCTGCTAAAATTGCTGGCCTTGACGTATTACGACTTATTGCTGAGCCGACAGCAGCCGCTTATGCTTACGGATTCCATAAAAAATCCGAAGGGGCTTATATGATTTATGATCTTGGGGGAGGTACTTTTGATGTTTCAATATTAAACATGGAAGCAGGCGTTTTTCAGGTTATTGCTACAGGTGGTGATAATTTACTGGGTGGTGACGATTTGGATCATATTTTAGCTGAACATATTGCCAAAGAGCTAAATATCAGCTTAGAACCAAATTTATACCTGAAGGCGAAGGAACTTAAAGAACTGCTCTCATTCCAAAATAGCGCATACTTAAATTTTAGTAGCCAAAGGTTTAAAATTACAAGGGAAGTTTTTGAAAGTATTATTTCGCCAGTAATTAATAGAACAATTAAAATAGCTAAAGATACTTTATTTGATGCTGATGCTAAACTTGACGGTATAATATTAGTTGGAGGTTCAACAAGGATACCGTTTATTGCTCAAAATTTGACCAGAGCATTTGATGTTAAAGTATTCTCGGATATTGATCCTGACAGAGCAGTTGTTATTGGGGCAGCTCTTCAAGCAGAAAATTTGTCTTCGGTTTCTAATCGAAACTCATTATTGATAGATGTTTTACCTTTGTCAGTAGGCATGGAGTTATATGGAGGTATTGCTGAAAAAATTATTATGCGTAATACCCCAATTCCTTTTTCTATTACTAAAATTTTTACCACTTATGCGGATTATCAAACCGGTATGCAATTCCATATAGTGCAAGGAGAAAGGGAAATGGTACAAGATTGTAGATCTCTTGCTAGATTTGAGCTAAAAAATATTCCACCTATGAAAGCAGGGATGGCGAAAATAGAAGTAACTTTTTCTATTGATGCTGATGGTATTCTATCTGTTACTACCAAAGAACATACTAGCGGAATAGCCCAAAATATTGAATTAAAGCCTAGCTATGGATTAAGCCAGGTAGAAATAAATAATATGCTTGAGAATGCTTTTAAAAATGCTGAAGAAGATTATAAAACCAGGCTTTTGACTGAGACTCGAATTGATGCACAGAATGTAATTGCCGGTATCACAAAAGCTTTAAATGAAACTCCTAAGAGTTTAAATGCAGAAGAGAAAGAAGCAATAATGTCTTTAATAAATTCTTTAGAGAATATAATGTATTCTAATAATCGGGAGGAGATTTTAACCAAAATCGAAGAGTTAAATAAGTCAGCAGCCGATTTTATTGAAAAACATTTAAATAGCGGAGCTAAATCCTTACTTGAAGGTCGGCATATAAATGATCTTTAAACTTTTCTAGAAAAAGTAACCAATAGGTTACATCCAAGATACAGAATGACGAATATTCAATAAAACTATATTTCTTGCCAGTTATTTCCATGAGATATATCTACTTTAATCGGTACATCTAAGGTAGTTATATTTTCCATAGTGGATTTTATTAATTTAGTTACTGGTTCTATTTCGGCTATCGGCGCTTCAAATACTAGTTCGTCATGAATCTGTAGAATCATTGTTGTTTTTAGTGAGTTTGCTTGTAATTTCCTATCTATTACAATCATTGCCATCTTTGCAATATCGGCAGTAAGGCTTTGCATCGGGGCATTAATAGCCGCTCTTTCGGCAAAAGAACGTAAACTATGGTTTTTGTTATTAATCATCGGTACATAACATCTTCTGCCCAGTAAGTTTTCTACGTAAAGATTTTGGCGAGCAAAATTAATAGTCTCTACCATATATTTTTCAATACCTGGATATTCCTGGAAATATTTTGCTATATAATCTGCTGCAGCTTTTTTAGTAATATTTAGATTTTTGGCAAGGCCAAATGAACTAATACCGTAAATAATCCCAAAGTTAATTGCTTTAGCATTTCTTCTTAATTCTGAGGTTACTTTATCCATTTCTACACCAAAAATGTGGCTTGCAGTTTGTTTATGAATATCTTCTCCTTTAATAAATGCTTCCTTAAGAGCCTGTATATTTGCTACATGGCTTAGAATCCTTAATTCTATTTGGGAATAATCTGCCGAAATTAGTCTATATCCTGCAGGAGCAATAAAGGCAGCTCTGATGTTATTGCCTTCCGGCGTACGGATCGGGATATTCTGGACGTTTGGATTATTGGAGCTTAAACGTCCGGTAGTAGTAGAAGTTTGTAAGAAAGTGGTATGTACCCTACTAGTTAAGGGGTCAACTTGTTTAGGTAAGGCATCAGTATAAGTATTTTTTAATTTTGTTAAATGTCGATATTTTAAAATTAAATTAGCAATTTCATATCCTTCCTCGCTTAATTTTTCTAGGATTTCCATGCTGGTACCATAGGTTTTCGATTTACCTAATATTTTTGAAAACGGCAACTGGAGCCTTTCAAATAAAATTTCGCCAAGTTGTTTTGGAGATGCAATATTGAATTCTTGCCCACAGTATAAGAAAATATCTTTTTCCAGTATCTGTATTTCTTTTTGAAATTCAGCAGATTGTTTCTGTAAACATATAGTATCGATTTTAATACCGTACAATTCCATATTATGCAAAATTCTACATAAAGGTAGGTCAATTGTTTGATATAAATGCAAAGTTTTCTGCTTAAACAGTTGTTTTTGCATTTGGCTATAACATTCAAAAAAATATTGGGATAAGCTTATCTCAGGCAAAGAATTATCGATATTTTTATCAGTATAATAATTTATTATTTCATGAATGGATTTAGCTTTATTACCTGCAGAAAGGCAATAATCCATAAGATTTAAATCTTCGAAGCTATTTAAAGGACTAGAAAAATTCTTATATAAACTTTTTAAGTTATAGATTATTTTTTTAATAGAAAAACTTGCAAATAATTCGTCAATAAAATTGTTATGGTCTAATAGTGTAGAATCATTTTTTGCATAAGAAAACAAGTCTGCTGCATAAGTCGCTTTTTTCAGGTTATACTTAAGTAAGTAAATTTGATTTTCTAAAGCCAGAGAAATAGTTATATACGAATCATTTTTTTCTAAAGTTACTGCTATGAAGCCCAATCTTTCTATTTTGTTTTTTAATTTAGATAAGGGTTGATCTGAATTAATAACTATTTTTTCCGGTTGAGCATCTTCTAGTTTCAATTTCTGTGGTATCTCAATATTAATAGTATTTTCTATTTTAATATTAAATAAAGTTTCAATTCTTTTATTTAGGGATTTAAACCCATATTTTGTAATAAATTCACTAATTTTTGACTCTTGTTTATATCCCCAAGCAAATGAATTCAGATTACAAGGAACGTCAACATTTTGATCTAGCCCTACTAACTGCCAGGACAGAAAAGCCTCAGTTTTATAGTTAAGTAGCAAATCCCTTTGCCTGTTGTTTTTAATCTGGTTTATGCAGTTATATATACCTGCTAAATTGCCAAAATTATTTATTAATTTAGCAGCGGTTTTAGGGCCTATACCTTTTACTCCTGGAATATTATCGGACGTATCTCCGATAAGAGCCTGCACTTCCCTGACTTTATTTGGTAACACTCCAAATTTTGTTAAAACATCTTCTTGTAAGATAAATTTTGATTTTACCGGATCATAAATTTTGATCCTATTATCCATTAATTGCAGCAAATCTTTATCAGAAGAAACGATAATGGCTTCGATATTATTATCGGTACAGTTTTTTGCTAGAGTTGCAATAATGTCATCAGCTTCAAAACCTTCTTTAGAGAGAACATAAAAATTAAGAGCCTCGGCTGCTTTTTGAACTATCGGAAGCTGAAAAAGAAGTTCTTCTGGAGCAGGAGGACGATGGGCTTTGTATTCTTTAAATAAGTCATGGCGGAAATTTTTGCCTTTACTATCTAAAACCACCACCGCATATTCTGGTTTAAAATCATTAATGATTTTTAAAAGCATTGAAGTGAAACCATAAATAGCTCCTACTGGTTCTCCATCCGGTGATATAAGAGGAGGCTGTACATGGTAGGCTCTAAAAACAAAACCATATCCGTCAATTATTAGTAATTGTTTGTTTTGAGATGCTCCATTCATAATATTTTAATTTGTTAGACCACAATTACTCCAAAACCCTGAAGCGGAAGACCTGCTTAGTATAACTAAGTGGTTAAATAGAATTCAAGCTAAATATAGCAACAGTAAACATTCATATTATTATAATTTGGCCGCAAAGTAAGCTTGTATATCAAGAAATTTAGTAATATAAGTTATATAGTCTGCTTGACAAATAGTTTAGATTCGTTATCATGATGTATGAGTTTAATTTTAGATGTATAAGTTTTCATCTGTGACTTAAACTAACCTTCTAGCTTTTTAAAAGTGTCTTTATTATTAAATTTTGTAGCCACTTGAAGTTAGTCTGCTGTCGGCCTAATAAAATCTCCAAATAATATTTATTTTTAAGCTATATAAATGACTTATTTGTTAATCTAATCAATTTCCAAAATTAATTATTAATTCAATCCAATGACAATAGAAGAAAAAGAACATCTAAAAAATTCTGATAATAATTCCTTAAATAGAACTTTAGAAATTAAAAAAACTGTTAAACCACCACTTAATTCTTCAGAAGAACCTTTAGATGTATACTATCCAAGTGTCTCTAATTCTCAAGATGAATCCTTAGTTAGCGATCAAGTGGTAGAAAATATTTCTGAAAGTACAAACGAACCTTCAAAACTCGAAACTGTAACAGGATTAAAAGAGAGAAAGGCGCGCAGAATTAATGAATCCTCTTCTTCTAAAAAATCCCAGAGTAATGAACAAGTAAAACAACAGAATACGGAAGAAGTAAGAGAAAGTAACGGTGTTAGAGTCACTTTAAGGCAATTAAAGCAGAAGTCACCAGAAGAGCTCCAATCACAAGCTGAAACTCTAGGGATAGAAAATGCTAGTTCCTTATTAAAGCAAGAACTGGTTTTTGCAATTCTAAAAAAAATCGTCGATCAAGGGGGGCATATTTCAGGTGAAGGAGTTCTGGAAGTACTACCCGATGGGTTTGGATTTTTAAGGTCACCTGATGCTAATTACTTAGCGGGTCCTGATGATATTTATGTTTCGCCTAATCAAATAAGGCGTTTCGGTTTAAAAAAAGGTGATACTGTAGAAGGTCAGATCAGAGCTCCTAAACCTGGAGAAAGATATTTTGCTTTACTTAAGCTAAGTAAAGTTAATTTTGAAGACAATGAAAATGCTTACCATAGGGTTCACTTCGATAATTTAACACCTTTATATCCTGATCAAAAATTATCCCTTGAAACGGATAATGGAAATAAGGATTTTAGTACAAGGACAATAGAACTGGTTGCTCCTATGGGTAAAGGACAGAGAGCATTAATAGTCGCACCACCCAGAACCGGAAAAACTGTGCTATTGCAAAACATTGCCCATGCAATTACCACTAATCATCCAGAAGTATATTTGATGGTTCTACTTATAGATGAGCGACCAGAAGAAGTAACAGATATGCAACGCTCTGTTAAAGGTGAGGTTGTTAGTTCTACCTTCGACGAACCAGCAGCTAGGCACGTGCAATTGGCAGAAATGGTAATTGAGAAAGCAAAACGATTAGTTGAACATAAGAAAGATGTTGTGATATTATTAGATTCAATAACTAGATTAGCAAGAGCTTATAATACTGTGGTGCCATCGTCAGGAAAGGTTTTAACCGGTGGAGTTGATGCAAATGCTTTGCAGAGACCTAAAAGATTCTTTGGTGCTGCGCGTAATATAGAAAATGGCGGTTCGTTAACTATTATTGCTACTGCATTAATTGAAACTGGTTCGAGAATGGATGAAGTAATATTTGAAGAATTTAAAGGTACTGGAAATTCTGAGATTGTTCTTGACCGTAAAGTTGCGGATAAAAGAATTTACCCAGCTATTGATATTACTAAATCTGGTACTAGAAAGGAGGAATTACTTGTTGATAGAGCCATACTTTCGAAAATGTGGGTTTTACGTCGTATTATTAACCCAATGGGTACCGTGGATGCGATGGAGTTTCTGCTAAGTAAGTTTAAAGAGACGAAAACTAATAATGAGTTCTTTAATTCAATGAACTCTTAAAAAAAAATTACTCAATATAGGAGGGCTTTATGCATAAACGACCAAAAATATCTTTAATAGGCGGCGGTAATATCGGTGGTACTATAGCCCATATTTCTGCTTATAAGGCCCTAGGGGATGTAGTTCTATTTGATGTGGCAGATGGTAGAGCTAAAGGCAAAGCTCTTGATATTGCTCAAAGTAAGACTTTAGACGGCTCAGATATCAGTTTAAAAGGAACTGGGAGTTATGAAGACATAAAAGGTTCAGACGTGGTGATTATTACAGCTGGTATACCTAGGAAGCCAGGCATGAGCCGGGATGATTTAGTTGCTACCAATGCAAATGTTATGAAAGAAGTGGCCCAAGGTATAAAGCAATACGCCAGTGATGCATTTGTAATTGTCATTACTAATCCACTTGATGCTATGGTATATGTATTGCAAAAAGAAAGTGGCTTACCTACAAATAAAGTTATAGGAATGGCAGGAGTCCTTGATTCAGCTAGATTCAATTATTTCTTAGCAGAAGAGTTCAAAGTGTCGGTTGAGAATGTAACTAGTTTTGTACTTGGCGGTCATGGAGATTCTATGGTTCCCCTAGTTAGATACTCAACCGTAGCGGGTATTCCAGTCCCTGATCTAATTAGAATGGGTTGGAGTACGAAAGAAAAAATTGATGCAATAGTAGAGCGGACTAAAAATGGTGGCGGTGAAATAGTAGCGTTACTTGAAACTGGTTCTGCTTATTATGCTCCTGCGGTATCGGCAATTGAAATGGCTGAAAGTTACTTGCATGATAAACGTAAAATCATGCCGTGTGCAGCATATTTAAACGGCGAATATGGAGAAAAAGGAATTTACGTAGGTGTACCAGTAGTTATTGGTAAGAACGGTGTTGAAAAAGTGGTTGAAATCGAATTAACCAAGGAAGAGAAAACAAGTTTTACATCTTCAGTTAATGCCGTTAAAGATCTGATAAAAACTATTAAGTAGTCAGGTATCTTAACTATTGGATTTAATATATATATTTATAAAAAAATTTTATTAAATCCAATTTCCATGTTTATTATTTATTATGCGATCGCTTGTTTTGCTTTTGAAACGGGTATCTCAATCCGCATGATAGTTTTTCCTATAAGTATTACAGTTAAATTTAATGTTGAAAGGAATTTTTTCTATTAGCTTAAGGAATAACAAATTTAAAAAAACTTTTTTCTTTTACGTAGAAAAGATCGGTTTTAAGCTACTTATTCTGCCAGGAATTTCTGAGCTAGGGTAAAATAAAATGGTATTCCTAAAGTAATATTAAATGGAAAGGTAACGGCTAGAGTCATTGGAATATAAATGGTAGCCTTAGCTTCCGGTAAAGAAGTACGCATTGCAGCAGTTACTACAATATAAGAAGCGCTGGAAATTAATACTGTAAATAAAAATCCTGTCCCTAAATCTAGTCCTATGAGCATACTTAAAGATATTCCTATTACTGAACCTATTAAAGGCATATATATGCCAAAAAGAGCTAGTTTTATGGTGAACTCTTTTAGTTCGGTTAAGTGCTTTGTAATTAACAATCCCATATCTAATAGGAAAAGTGACAAGAGACCTTGAAAAGGGCTAATGACAAAGCCATCCATTTTTTGCATTCCTTGAGTTCCTGATACCCATCCTATAAAAAATGAACCTAACAGCAATAATATTGATCCATTGGTAAATACTTCCTTTAGAAGGAAAGGCTTTAATTTATGATAGTTATCTACATTTTTTTGCTTGGATGTATAAGCTATTATTATACCACTTAAAATTGCGGGAGCTTCCATTAAGGAAAGAACGGAAATGATGTATCCCGAATAAATTGTAGAATTTAGCTCTAAAAAATTAATTGCTGTGACAAATGTTACTAGACTGACGGAGCCATAATGGGCAGCAAGCGCCGCTGCAGTTAATTTATCTATTTTAGTGGTATGTTTCAAGAAGAAATAACCAATAAAGGGTTGTATAAAACCTGCTATTATTCCGGCAAAAATAGTTAAAATGGCCTTATTATCAACGTTAGTGGTTTCAGAAATAACAACGCCACCTTTAAAACCTATTGCAATCATTAGGTATATAGCTAGATATTTACTAATTTGTTCTGGAATTTCCAGATTTGATTTTAAACAGCCAGAGATGACGCCCAATAAAAAGAACAGTATAGGAGGGGATAATAGGTTCTCTACGAAAAAAGACAACAATTCCATCATGTGAGATATCTTTTATCTTATTAGTTTATTGGAATTTTAAATAGTATCAAAATATCTTTGCATTTTACAAGTTAAACCTTTTTATATACTAAAAAAATCAATTAGCCAGCATAAATTTATAAAAAATAGCTTTAATTTCAGGAAATTTGCGTTTTGTCTTAACGAATACTACCTACGAATTTGTACCTCCACTATTATTTGACACTGCTAAATTATTAGTTTACTTTACAAAAATTTAAATACAGTTACTAATATTAATAAATCTTATAAATTGTACGCTTTTAAAGCGTTTTATTAAAGAACTAGAGAATTTTTTGTTTAGAATTTGTTAATGAAACTTTCTGATTTTGATCTTCCTTGTGAATTAATAGCTTACGAACCAGTAGCACAGCGTGACCAATCCAATTTAATTTTGCCCTTTGATAATAACAAAATAGTAAAGTTTGCTAATATCATTGATTATTTACATCCTGGCGATGTTATAGTTTTTAACGATGGTAGGGTAATCAACTCTAAGCTAACTCTAGAAAAATCTGGTACAAAAATTAATATTAACTTGAATAAGCCATCATTAACCCAGAATTCGTGGCGCGCTTTTGCTAAACCTGCTCCGGAAACTGATTATAGGTGATGAGTTCGAATTTGATAATCATAAATTAGTTGTTACTGATAAGTTCGAATTTAGTGAAGTAGAAATAAATTTCGTGTTAAATGGTATTGAGGTTTTTACTTTTTTAGATCAATATGGCCAAGTACCTCTTCCATTATATATAAAAAGGCCAGCAAAAAATGAACTAGACATCCAAAGATATCAAACTGTTTATAGCCGTGAAAAAGGCTCTGTAGCAGCACCTACAGCAGGTTTGCATTTTACTTGCGAACTACTTGAGAAAATCAAAGCAAAAAATATCACGATTCAATTTATCACTTTACATGTAGGAGGAGGTACATTTTTACCAGTAAAGACTGAAAACATCCAAGAACATAAAATGCATTCTGAATATTCACATATCAGCCCGCTAGTAGCAGAAACTATAAACAAAGCTAAATCGGAAAATAGAAGAATTATATCAGTTGGTACAACTGCCCTTAGAAGTCTTGAATCTTTCAGTCGCGGTGGAAAAATATATCACGGAGCTAAAGAAACTGATATATTTATAACTCCAGGCTACAAATTTCAGATAGTAGACAGCTTAATTACCAACTTTCACCTATCAAAATCAACTTTATTTATGCTAGTTTGCGCATTTTCTGGTATGGAGAAAATGAAAAACCTTTATAAATATGCTATAGATAATAAAATGCGTTTTTTCAGTTATGGCGATGCTATGTTGCTTCATAAAAAGGTTTACTAGTACTATTATTACATAATATAATAACAAATTTATAAATTGCTACTTGCCTCTTGCCCAGAAATAATGTATCATCCGCAAGTACTTAGATTTATTTAGCTAAAATTTAACAATTATAACTGCTAAAGCCTCAGTTGCTTTGGTATGGTTTACAAAATATAAATTTTTAGTCAGAATTAAATTTTTTAAAATATTTGCCGCGGGGTGGAGCAGTCTGGTAGCTCGTCAGGCTCATAACCTGAAGGTCGTTGGTTCAAATCCAGCCCCCGCAACCAATTCTCACAAAATTCTTTATTAAATAGTGTTCTTAATTGTAGTAATAACAGTAAGATGAAAATAATTTCTGGAAAACACAAAAACAGAATAATCTCAACATCCAAGATCGCACAATATAAGCCTACTACTGCTAAATTTCGAGAAGCGCTATTTAGCATAATAGCCTCTGGTGAATTTTTTAATTCTAAGCCGCTAGCTAATGCTCAAATATTGGATTTATTTGCTGGTACAGGGGTAATGTCCTTTGAAGCATTATCTCGCGGGGCTAAAAATGCCACCTTAATTGATAATAACTCTGAGCATCTAAGGTTGATTGAAAAGTTTGCTGATAAAATAGGCGAGAAAAATAATATCTATTGTCAATTAACTGATGCTTCTTCCCTGCCAAAATCTAATAGACAATATAATATTGTTTTCATGGATCCCCCTTACTATAATAACTTATGCGTAAAAACTTTAACCTGTCTAATTAAGAATAATTGGTTAGAGAATAATGCAATTATTGCTATGGAAATGGAAAAAGGTGCTAAACTGGCTTTAGAAGATTTTTCAAGCTTGCATCTGCTCAAGGAAAAAGTGTACGGTAACAGTAAGTTGATAATAGTAAGATATGAGCAAAATTAAAAAGGTTTTTTCCTGTAGTAATTGCGGCAGCGTTTCAAATAAATGGCTTGGTCAATGTCCTGATTGTGGTCAGTGGGGATCAATTACCGAGGAGCTTGCTTCCAGTAGTAAAATTATTGTTTTAAAAATTGGCACTGCCCAGGAATTAGATTTTCTAAGCGATGCAGTAGTTGAAACCATGCGGGTTAAAACACCTATCGAAGAATTAAATAGAGTTCTTGGTGGTGGGATTGGTCAGTGGGTCTGCTATTCTGATTGGTGGTGATCCAGGAATTGGTAAATCAACTCTTTTATTGCAACTCTCCTCAAAACTTGCTCACAATGATGTCTACTGTCTTTATATAACAGGTGAGGAATCAACTAATCAGATCAAACTAAGAGCTAAAAGAGTCGGTATTACTAACAACAAAACAGGTTTACTTGCTGCAACTAATGTAGAAGATATAATTTCCACTATCGATAAACACAAAGATAAACTGGATTTAGTAGTTATTGATTCTATACAAACTGTAGCTACTACTGAATTATCGTCAGCTCCTGGAACAGTCTCTCAGATAAGAGCTTCAGCGCATTTGCTCATTAATTACGCTAAGCAAAATAATATTACCATGCTTCTTGCCTGTCATGTAAACAAAGATGGCCAACTTGTCGGACCAAAAGTCCTTGAACATATGGTTGATACTGTCCTGTATTTTGAAGGTGATCATAACAATCATTTTAGAATCCTGCGCTCAATAAAAAACCGTTTTGGCGGTGTTAATGAAATAGGGGTTTTTGAAATGACATCAGCGGGATTGCTTGAAATTACTAACCCTTCTGAATTATTTTTAATGGAGCCGGAAAATAATGTTAGTGGTACTGCCGTATTTGCTGGCACCCAAGGCTCAAGGCCACTACTTATTGAAATTCAAGCACTAACTTGTCCTACTACTATACCAACACCCAGAAGATCGGTAGTAGGCTGGGATGTAAATAAATTATCTATGATAATAGCAGTACTGGGGGTAAGATTCGGTCTGAGTTTATCTTCTCACGAAGTGTATTTAAGTGTTGCAGGGGGCTTGAAAATAATTGACCTGGCAGCTGATTTAGCAGTAGTTGCTGCTCTTATTTCTGCTGCTAATAAATCCCTCCCACCAAAAAGTACCTTTTTCGGAGAAGTAGGACTTTCCGGAGAGGTCAGAAAAGTTACCAAAACTGAGGCTCGAATTAAGGAAGCCTCAAAACTTGGTTTTAAAAGAGTTTTTTGTGCAGCTAGTCAGGGCTTACAAGGTTCTATTGAGCCTATCATTCACCTAAAACAACTCAAAGATTTAATTCTGTAGTTTGTTTCACGAAATTTAGGCTATGGCGGCAGGGCACAGGGCAGCTTAATGAAAAAATACTGATTCTGCAGCGAATAGTGTTGTGCGCCAGGGGGTATACTAGGCCACTAAAAAAGAATCTGCGCCAAGCATACTAGTCCACCCCTGTGCCAGGTGAGAAGTCCACTTTCAAAAGAAAAGAACAATGCTAATTTAGTTAATTTATTTGTTAACTAAATTAGAGTTTAAATTAAATTGAATGAGGAAATATAGTATGTCAACAATTAGAGAAGTGCTGTACCAGCACATCAAAGGTAACAGCCAAAGACAGATAGCCAGATCATTTGATCTATCGAGGGATACAATAAGAAAATATATTGAGTTAGCAAGACAAGAAAATCTCAGTATTTTAGCTAGTGATTCTGAATTAAACAGGATAGCAATCAAGGTTGAAGAAAAATTATATAAGAACGAACCTATACAGAAAGCATCTGCGATGATAATGCTTGCAGAATATAATGAGGCAATAGGGAACTGGCTAAAACAAAGAAGTATAACCCACACCAAAATTCGGCGTTTACTATTATCAGAAGGTGTGAAAGTAAGTAATCGGAGTATTAACCGATATATTCAAAAAGCTTTTCCTAAGCTACCCAAGAGTACTATTCATATAAAGACTGAACCGGGTCAAGAAGCTCAGGTAGATTTTGGTTATATTGGCAAGATTCAGGATGTTAATGGTAAAAATAGAAAACTTTATGCTTTTGTAATGACTCTGTCCCATAGTCGTTATCGTTACGTAGAGTTTGCTTTTTCACAGGACCAAGTTAGTTGGGCTCAGCTCCATGTAAATGCTTTCAACTTTTTTGGTGGTGTACCCAGTAGAGTAATATTGGATAATTTAAAAGCCGGGGTCATTAAACCTGATATTTATGACCATACTTTAAATGAGACTTATTCAGAATTATCAAGGTTTTATGGTTTTACAATAGATCCAACTAAAGTTTTTAAGCCGGAGCATAAAGGCAAAGTGGAGCGCTCTATTAGGATAGTTAGAGAACAACTTATAGCCGGTAAATCATATAGCAATATTATAGAGGCTAATATTGAAGCGATCAAGTGGTGTAAAAATGAAATATCACATAGAATATGTACTACAACAGGATCAAAGCCAATTGATACATTTTTATTGGAAGAAAAGGAATGTTTACTTCCTATACCGTCAGGTATTTTTGATATGCCGATTTGGACTACCTGCACAGTACAAAAAGATCACCATTTTATGGTCAAAGGTAATTTTTATTCGGTGCCAACAAAATATATCGGGGAAGAGGTTAGTATTCGTATTGGGCTAAAGACCGTTACAGCCTATTATAAACACCAGATCATAAAAACCCATCCGAGGAATTATAATAAAGGTCAATGGATTACCGACGAAAAAGATTACCCAAAATCTGCTTTATATTATTTAGAGAATAATCCTGAGAAATGTTTAAGTTGTGCTAAAGGCATAGGTAATTCTACATACCAGGTAATAAGCAGAATTCTTGCATCAGGCGGTAGAATATCACTACGTAAAGTTCAAGGTATTTTAAGATTATCGCAGACATACGGTAATGACAGACTAGAAGCTGCATGTTTGCGAGCTGTGTCTTATGATAATTATACTTATGAGGCTATATCCAATATTTTAAAAAATAAACTGGATCAGTACTCTATTCCTAATATTGAAGGCGGCAAAGTGAAGAATATTAAGGCTAATGCTTAAATATAGCTCTGATATGGAGGCTAATTATGCCTAACTTGCAACTCGATAATTTGGTACAACAACTTAAGTTATCTGGAATATCTGATAGTTTGGATAGCAGGCTAAGGCAAGCCAGAGACGCTGCAATGCCATATGAAGAACTGCTTTTAATGCTATTCCAAGATGAGGTGGATAATAGAGATCAAAGCTCTCTGCAAAGAAGAGTTGTCCAAGCAAAATTTGAAGAAACAAAAACATTTGAAGGGTTTGATTTAAAACGATATTCACTCAAAATTAGACATGCAATTAATGACTTAATGACTGCAAAATTTATCAAAGAAAAGAACCATGTAATCATTATGGGGCTGGTAGGTACTGGTAAAACGCACTTATCTCAAGCTCTTGGAATGTTAGCTTGCCAGCGCAATAAAAAGGTAAAGTTTATAAGGAGTAACGAACTACTCAATGAATTTTATCGCTCTAGAGCCGATTTTACTTATGATGTCATTTTTAAGCGATACACAAAAGTTGATTTATTGATTTTAGATGACTTCGGCTTAAAAACTTTGTCAGCAGGACAATCATCTGACTTATATGATTTAATAGCGGCCGTGCATATAAATGCTAGTCTGATCATTACCACAAATAGGAAAATTGAAACATGGGCAGAAATATTTTTTGATCCTGTTATGGCTAACGTTGCTTTGGATAGAATAGTTAATAATTCGTATAGAGTAGTATTAGAGGGTGATTCTTACCGAAAAAATTTTACGCCAAAATTTAAAATGGAGGATGACAATATGATACAAAAAAGTTAGTACAAAGTGGACTTCTCATCTGGTGCAAGGGGTGAACTAAAATACCTGGCGCACAACAGCAAATTAGGTTTTAGGCAATTCCTTCAAAATAAAAGGGCCGTTTGAGATAAAATTACGGAAGGCCCAATATACACTAACGAAACTGAAAGTTACGTAGCTAAATGCAGTGATGGTAATATCTATTTCCTAAAATTTCATTATGATGAAAATAAATGGCTTTTTCTGAAATAGTTCTAACTTAGTATGGGTTTTAAATTAGTACGCACAATAGTAGGTGTCTTAACATCTTCAGAGCTATGAAAAATAATATTCTATTTACCTCAAATTTATCTCTTGACTTTTTAAATATCTTAATTATTATTAACTTTAAAAATTAATGGAGATTAAATCATGAAAAAAATTATGTTTGCAGTTCCTGAGCATGCAGATGAATTCGTGAGAGCAGCTAATTTGAAAGATGAAGGTATAACAAAGTTAGATTTAGGTGGTAATTTAATCAGGGGCTATGTATCAGAACTTGCAGAAGCTTTAAAAGATACAGGCGTAGAAGAGCTAAATATGACTAGAACTGGCATCTCTGAAGGTGAAAGTATAGAATTCGTAGATGCGATTGTAAGAGGAGTAGGGATAGAAAAACTTGCTATCGATCATTCCGAGACACCTGCATTCACACAGAAAATAGTTGAATTAGAACACGAGAAATCGCTTGTAGTCGATGAAACGTTACAGGGAATAGTAAGACATAGTACCTTACGACTTAGTGAATTTAATTGGTGCTTATGATGAGGTGATTGAAATTTACCCCGAGGCTTCTTCCCTGCATTTCCTCCCGTAAGCTGAAAAGCATAAAGTAAGGTTTTAATACTAATCTTAGGAGTCAAGAAATAAATTTGAGTTAAAATATTATTTTTCATGGTTCCGAAGATATTACTCTGGCCTTTAAATATTGAACATTATATAGTAGCATAAGCTATTTCTTTCTTTTTAAAATAATTTTGAATTTTTATACCATTAAACTGAATTTGTGTTAAATAGGACCGTACATTAATTGTTAAATCTTTTACTGATTTTAGTACTCGAAAATTATTGGAGTTAGCTTTGACATCTTGGTTTACAAGTTCTTGTGGATTCATATCAGGACAATATGATGGTAAATAAAACAATTCTAGCTTGTCCTTATGTCTTTCTACATAAGCTTTTACCTTTTTACTGTGATGCACTCTATGATTATCTAATATCAAAAATATTTTCTGCTTAATTTGTCTGATAAGTCTACCTAAAAATTCAATACACTTTTTGCTGGTAAAATTATCTTCTAATACCATCCAGTTCATAAACCCTTGCGGACTAATAGCAGCTAGCATATTACATTTAAATCTTGAGCCACTTCTCTTGATTGCTGGGGTCTTGCCTTTAAGACCATATGTTTTACCTCGATTATCTGTTGATTGTATCCCCATTTCATCTCCCCAATAAATTCTAGCACTTTCTTTCATTGCACGAGACTTGATTTCTGGATATGTGACTGTTAACCATTCTTTTATCTTCTCTGGATTACGTTGATAGGCTGATTTAATTGGTTTTTGAGACGTAAAACCCAATCTATTCATAATTTTTCTTATAGAACGCCTGTTATACTGATAAAGGTAATTGGATTCTATATATTCTTGTACCACTTTACTATTCCATAACGTATAATCCATTCCCAATTCATCAGGTGTATGTGATAAAATTTTAGATTTTAATTCCTCTTCTTGATTTTTACTGATTTTAGATCCTGTTCCTACCTTTACTCCTCGCTTCTTATAGCGAAAGCTTTCTTCCTTAGAAATTTTGTACTCTTTAAGATATTTCCATATAGAACTCCTAGAAAACCCAAAGGTAATAGATGCTTGTTTCTTGCTTATTCCATGTATAACTATTGCTTCCACTGCTTTCTTTCTTAATATCTTGAGATCGCTTGGTGATAATTTTTTATTAGACATTTTGTTATTACTCTTGATACAATATCATTATATCATTTCTCTAATGTTAGTTCAATATTTAAAGGCTGGAGTAATAGTATAGTTTATATATTGTACATACCAATTTTAAACAAAAATTATCATATAAATTTCTTTACCCCGTATCTGTACCGTTAATTGCTTATTCATAAACAGCTATAACAGGAGCGTGATCGGATGGTTTTCTTTGCGTTCTTGTCTGGTAATCTATAAAACAATCTTTTAGAAAAGGTAAGACATTAGAACTAGATAGGATGGAATCTATTCGCATCCCCTTGTTTTGCTCAAAGGCTCCTGCTCTATAATCCCACCAGGAAAATTCCTTTTTTTCCGGGTGGATCATTCTGAAATTATCAACAAAACCAGAATTCAGTATCTTCCGCATCCTAGCTTTTTCTTTAATTGTAAAGCAGGTAGTATCCTGTATATTATCTGAATCATAAACATCAATATCAAATGGGGCAATGTTATAGTCTGCTCCAATAAATAATTTTTCATCATAGGATACCAAACTATTTATATAATTAGTGAATTGGTCATAAAATTTTAGCTTCATCTGAAATTTATCACTACCTACCTCTCCTCCACCATTTGGGGCATATAAAGATATTACTCTGGTAAACCCAATAAAACTATTAAAGCAGATTTCAATAAATCTTGCCTGGTCGGAAAGTAAATTACCGGGAAAATCAGTTTTAACTTCATCAGCCGGAATTTTCGAGAGAATAGCTATACCGTTATAGGATTTCTGACCATTAATATATAAATTATAAGGTAAGTGAGATAGTAACTCATAGGGAAATTTGTTAGTTTCACATTTTAACTCCTGTAGGCATATAACGTCAGGATTATGCTGGTTTATGAAATCAATTAGATTATTTATTCGTATATTAATTGAGTTTATGTTCCAAGTTGCTATTTTAAGTTTCATAATGCTTTTTCGTATTAAAGAGGTTTTATATCTTCTGGCAAATAGGGCAAAAATAGGTTGCTCTTCCACTTTGGATTATTCGAACTATTTTCGTTGCACAAGAATAGCAGCCCGAATTTTTACGATCATAAACGTTTAGTTTTTGCTTAAAATACCCAGGTTTATTATCACCATTTACAAAATCCCGCAGCGTTGTGCCGCCTTCCTGTATTGCCTGATTTAAAACAAAAATAATTGACTGAGTTAATTCCAAAATTTCGCTTTTTGTTAGGTTATGCGCTGGTTTTAAGGGGTTTATCTTACTCAAGAATAGACTTTCCGACGCATAGATGTTGCCTACTCCTAGCAGAATTTTATTATCCATAATCACTGATTTTATTGGCGCTTTTCTATTTTTAAAATAGCTTGTCAAATATTCTGCATTAAATTCTGTAGATAACGGTTCTAACCCGATATTTTTTAGATATTTTCCGGAGTTTAGCTCATCGGTAGCAGCAACATCTACCATACCAAAACGCCTTGCATCATTAAACACCAGAAGGTTACCGTCATCAAGAAAAAAAGCTATATGATCATGTTTCTGAAAAATATAATCGCCTTTTCTTAGCGTTAATCTACCCGTCATCCCCAGGTGAAATATTATGGAGTTATTATTGCTGAGTTCTACGACGAGATATTTAGCAATTCTATGTACATTCGTAATAAAAGAATTTATAGTTTTAGCTGCTAAATTAGGATCTAATTCATATCTCAATGATTTTCGAAATTGCATAAAAGAGGTGATTTTATTACCTATAATATGATTTTTTAAGGATCGTTTTAATGTTTCTACTTCTGGCAATTCCGGCATTTATTTAATATGCTGATATTAGTTGATAAGCTATAACTTATACTATTAATTTATATTCGGTCAATAATCATGAACAAGAATAAAAAAACTCCTAATAATAAGGACGCAGTGAATTTTGGCTTCCAGAAAGTTACTGCAGAGCAGAAACGCCTGCTACTAGACGAGGTATTTTCGGACGTGGCCGGTAAATACGATTTAATGAATGATCTAATGAGTTTCGGCATCCATCGCCTTTGGAAAGATGTTTTTTGCAAAATGATCCCAAATCTGGATAGCGATATAATAGATGTTGCAGGTGGTACTGGTGATATAGCATTTAGAATTAAAGCAAGAGGGAAAGAAGTGAATCAAAATCCTTATATTGTTATTTGTGATATTAACCAAGAAATGTTAAAAGTTTGCCAAGATAAAGCAATAAATAAAAACATTTTGCATGGTCTTGACCTGGTAGTAGGTAACGCAGAAAAATTACCATTTGCCGATAATAGCTTCGATTATTATACTATAGCTTTTGGCATCAGAAACATGTTATCAATTGAAGATACTTTAAAAGAAGCATATAGAGTATTAAAACCTACCGGTAAATTCTTATGTTTGGAATTTTCACAAGTTCAGAATGAGTTAATGAAACCACTATATGATTTTTATTCCTTTAATGTTATTCCCCATATAGGAAAATACGTAGTTAATAACAAAGAAGCATATCAATATTTAAGCGAAAGTATAAGTATGTTTCCTCACCAGGAAGATTTTAAAACAAAAATTCAAAATGCTGGATTTACGGATGTAAATTATAAAAATTTAACATTCGGAATTGCTGCTATCCATTATGGCTATAAGATATGATAAATTGTATTAAGAATATTGGTAACCTCCTCTTATTTTTACATAAGATAAGCAAATATCAAATTCTTACTTATCCAGAAAAAATAAAAATACCCCGAAGATTAGGACTACTAGCTGGATTAGTATGCCTGATAGTATATCCTAAAAAATTTTTTATAAAACCAAAACAAGCCTTTGGCATAAGGTTATCGAATCTCTTCAAGGATCTAGGCCCAATTTATATTAAATTCGGTCAAACTCTTTCGATCAGACCGGATTTAATTGGGCAAGACGTAGCAAATCATTTAAAATCTCTTCAAGATAAGTTACCTGCTTTCGATTCCAAAATTGTAAAAATTAAGATAGAAGAAACTTTTGGCACAAAAATATCCGAAATATTTTCTAGCTTTAATGACATTCCAGTTGCTGCAGCTTCTATTGCCCAAGTGCACAAAGCAGTTCTTGTAACAGGCGAAAAAGTGGCCGTTAAAATCTTAAGACTGAATATTACTAAAACATATAACAATGACATTATATTCTTGGAATTTGTTGCAAATTTTATAGCAAAATTTGTCAGAAGCTCACAAAGACTTAAACCGCTGGAGGTAATAGCAGTTTTCCGAGAATCAATGAATTGCGAGCTAAACCTCCTTATGGAAGCCGCCGCTGCTTCAAGGCTTGCTGATAATTTTGCTCTAGACAAGAGCATTTGTATACCAAAAATTTACTGGGACTTAACTTCAGAGGAAATAATAACTTTAGAATGGATCAACGGCATATCAATTTACAACCGGGAAAAACTGATCAAAAACAAATTAAATCCTGATGAAATTGCTGCTAAAATTGCAGTTATCTTTTTTAACCAAGCCTATAGAGATGGGTTTTTCCACGCTGATTTACACCCCGGAAATATTCTTGTAAAAAAAAACGGTGAGATAGCACTTATAGATTTTGGTATTATAGGTATATTATCAGAAGATGATAGGCTAGCTATTGCCGAAATATTATATGCTTTTTTAAAACGAGATTATAAACTGGTTGCAAGTGTTCATCATAGGATAGGCTATATCCCGAGGAATACAAATTTAGAGCTTTTTGCTCAAAGATGCCGAGCAATAGCCGAACCGATTATTGGTAAACAGATTAAAAATATTTCGATAGGAAATCTTTTAGTTCATTTATTCAAAATAACCGAAGAATTTGGCATGGAAACACAGCCTCAACTTTTACTCCTCCAAAAAACAATTGTGGTCGTAGAGGGTATAGGACAAAGTCTAGATCCAGAGATTAATATGTGGCAATTAGCCGAACCATGGATAAAAAAATGGGCAGCAAAAAATTTGACTCCGGAAGCAAAATTACTTAGGATAGCTAAAAAATTTATAAATAGGATTGCCGAGGATTTATAGGAAAATTTTGCCTCCGCTTGGTAAGTAAATACTATTTTATTTAAACAATTATCATAATAGCAGAGTATTCATTTTCGAAAATCATGACCAACCCTATAATCATCCTAGGCAGCTCAAGAACATTTGGCGAAACCAGAAAAGTAGTAGATTCAATTATCGGGAATAACGAAGTACCAATTATCGATCTTAAATCTCTTGATATGTCTATTTATGATTATGACCATTACAATAAAAATGACGATTTCATACCCTTAATGGAGCAAGTAATAAAACACGACCTAATTGTACTGGCTTCTCCTGTTTATTGGTATACTATGAGTGCCACCATGAAAATTTTTCTGGATCGTTTAACTGACCTACTTGATATCAGAAAAGATTTAGGACGTAAATTATACGGTAAGAAACTATTTATCATCAGCAGTTTGGCCTCTAACCTATTACCACAAGGTTTTGAATACCCTTTTTGGCAAACTGCAGAATATTTAAAAATGGAATATAAAGGTTGTATTTTCATCTCTAGCTCTAAAAATCCGGAATGCCAAAAAAATAATGAGTTAGAAACACAAAAGGCAAGAGCTGTTTTATTTAAAAGTTAGAATACACTATGAAAATAGCAACTTGGAACATAAATTCGCTACGTCTTAGACTAGATTTACTCTCTACTTTTGCAAAGGTCAGTAATCCTGATATAATATGCCTACAAGAAACTAAAACACCTGATGAGCTGTTCCCTCAAGATGAAATTAAGCAAATAGGCTATAAGTACATGGCTTTTAGAGGTGAGAAATCCTATAACGGGGTTGCAATTTTGTCTAAATATCCTATTGATAATATTTTCGTTTCTAGCTTTTATAATGAAGATACAAGGCATATTTCTACTAAAATAAGGGATATCGAGATTCACAATTTTTACGTACCGGCCGGAGGCGATGAGCCAAACATTGATATTAATCCTAAATTCAAACACAAACTAGAATATATTAAATCAGTCCAAAACTGGTTTTTAACTCACCGGAATAAGAACGATAAAATAATATTAGCCGGTGATTTAAATATTGCTCCGCATGCAAACGATGTATGGTCAACTACCCAGTTAAAAAACGTAGTGAGTCATACCCCAATTGAGAGGGAATTATTAATAAATCTCCAAAGTTCATTTGAGTTCATTGATAGCGCCAGATTTTTTACTAGTATGGAAGAAAAGCTATATAGCTGGTGGAGTTACAGAAATAGAGATTGGAAGAAGTCTGATCGAGGACGAAGACTAGATCATATATGGGTAACACAACCTCTAAAACATCAGCTTAAGAGTATTACCACCCTTAAAGAAGCTAGAGACTGGATAAGACCATCCGACCATGTACCTTTTATGATTGAGTTATGAGCGCCATTTCAATTTATGTTCATTGGCCTTTTTGTTTGTCACTTTGCCCCTACTGCGACTTTAATTCTTATGTCGCAAGTAAGACAGACCATAGTAGATGGCTTAAAGCTTATGAAAAAGAGCTAGAACATTTTGCATGGAAAATCAAAAACAAAGAAATTAGATCCATATTTTTTGGAGGTGGTACACCTTCACTGATGCAACCTTTTATAGTTCAAGGGATAATAGATAAAATAGCTTCTATCGGCACAATTTCCAATTCATGTGAAATAACACTTGAGGCAAACCCTACCTCTTTTGAAACAGATAAATTCAAGCAATTTAAATCAACCGGAATTAATAGAGTTTCCCTGGGCATACAATCATTTGATGAAAAAGATTTATCGGTGCTAGGAAGAAAACATTCTAGCAATGAGGCTATTAATGCTATCGAATCGGCAAGTAAGATTTTTTCTAGATACTCATTTGATTTAATTTATGCTCGCCCAGATCAAACCCTTGAAAAATGGCAGAAAGAGCTAAAATTTGCTTTAACACTTGCAGGTAGCCATATTTCTCTTTACCAGTTAACTATTGAAAAAGGCACACCATTTTTTAACCTCTTTCGTTATAATAAACTTTCATTACCAGCAGATGATTTAGCAGCTACCTTATATGAATGGACTAGTTCCTACCTTAAAGAGCATGATTATAATCGTTATGAAATATCAAATTATGCCAAAAATGGAGAGGAGTGTATCCATAATTTATGCTACTGGAATTATAATGAATACATAGGGATAGGCCCTGGAGCTCACAGCCGACTTCATGAAAGGCCCGGGGTATTAGCAGTGATGATGTATCATAAACTTGATAAATGGTTAAATTCCGTGGAATTGCAAGGACACGGCATTCAAAACAATGTAAGGCTTTCAAACTCTGAAGCTGCTGAGGAATTAATAATGATGGGAACAAGATTATCTACCGGTGCAAAAGAAGAGTCCTTAATACAACTTACAAAGTTAAGATTTATAGATGTTTTTAATTATGATATTGTCAACGATTATGCCAAAAAACAGTTAATAAATATCTCGAACAATAGATTAAGGCTTACTGAGCATGGTCTGTTATTACATAATTATTTAATACCTAGGTTGTTCTCGACATCACTTTAAAATTATCAAGCTGTATCTCTTCATTACACTTTGTAAAATTAATAAGAATCTTTAATTCTGTAAGGTGCGGATATAATACCTCCGTGTTTTTGGTCGCCAGTAAAAATTTTTCCTATAACCGGCACATAACCGACAAGTGAGCTTAAACCATAAAGAGAAGGTGTAACTTACCCTGAAAGATCTGTAATCCTCTTAGTCGTATCTATATCTCCCTGCATAGTAAAACTAAAAAAAGCCCTACCGCCTGGCTATGGAATATATGTAAAACTCCTTTTTGGAAGTTGAATTTGCCTTTCATATTGGAAAATATTATATCCTTGTTGCCGCTAATCATGTTAACAAACCTAGGAACAGAAACAACAGATACAAGCTTGGTAAGAGAAGGAGCGTTATATAGAACGAAATGCTCAAATTCAAATTTACCATCTATAATAGGGATTACTTCCCCGGCAGTTATTTCTTTCCTATTCGCTCTTAAAACTAATAGCATACTTCCTGCCCTCATATCTTCGTATGCTCCAATACCTTTAAGTAAAGCACCGGCATTATCCGATTTTACTAACCATTTTTCTGAATTACCCTCTTGAGTAAGGTTCATTTCAATTTTTTTAGAACCAATTTTTGCATCAATTTGACCCTCATAACATTTTATGTAAGTGCATTTAAAGTTTAGTTTTAAATCATTAAGCAAAATATCGTTTTTTAACTTTACTTTATCTACGGCAAGTTGCATTTTAGTGGTACCCGCATCCCTTTCTTTTTCAAGAAATTGGAACATATCAGCTCTGGATAAATCGAGGGTTTTACCTTTAATAATTATATCAAAGTTATCTTTATTGATTAATATTCTTGAAGAAAGTTCGGTTTGCCGATGATAAATCTTATCCAATATCATTTTAGTAGCGGTTTCATTAATATCTATCAAACCGCTAATATTAAGATTATTATCTCCGGCAACTTTAAAATTAATTTTTCCTTTGGTAAGAGTCTCTAAAATTCCATTTAAAATAAAATTTGATTTTTCCCCTTGTTTCTTGTAAATCCCTAATTTATCAAAATATAGATCTAGGTCCTTTAAATCAGAACTTAAGGTAATTCTTCCCTCATCATTTATATTAATATATTCAAAATTTAATTTTGAATTTCTGCCAAGTAATTTTATAAAACCAACTTTTTGAGGTTTTTTACTAGATTTACTAAATTGGAGAGCAGTTATTATCTTTAACTTATGATGAAATTCTGTCTGATCTTCAAAATTTTGAATAAACTCTATTTCAGAATCAAAACCATTGATTTTACCTGCTCCTGTTATTTGGAGTCTATCACCACTATATTTACCAAAAATATTCCCTTTATTAAGAGTAATTTTATTATTACTCCGGCCTTTAAATATTGAACTAACATTAGAGAAATGATATAATGATATTGTATCAAGAGTAATAACAAAATGTCTAATAAAAAATTATCACCAAGCGATCTCAAGATATTAAGAAAGAAAGCAGTGGAAGCAATAGTTATACATGGAATAAGCAAGAAACAAGCATCTATTACCTTTGGGTTTTCTAGGAGTTCTATATGGAAATATCTTAAAGAGTACAAAATTTATAAGGAAGAAAGCTTTCGCTATAAGAAGCGAGGAGTAAAGGTAGGAACAGGATCTAAAATCAGTAAAAATCAAGAAGAGGAATTAAAATCTAAAATTTTATCACATACACCTGATGAATTGGGAATGGATTATACGTTATGGAATAGTAAAGTGGTACAAGAATATATAGAATCCAATTACCTTTATCAGTATAACAGGCGTTCTATAAGAAAAATTATGAATAGATTGGGTTTTACGTCTCAAAAACCAATTAAATCAGCCTATCAACGTAATCCAGAGAAGATAAAAGAATGGTTAACAGTCACATATCCAGAAATCAAGTCTCGTGCAATGAAAGAAAGTGCTAGAATTTATTGGGGAGATGAAATGGGGATACAATCAACAGATAATCGAGGTAAAACATATGGTCTTAAAGGCAAGACCCCAGCAATCAAGAGAAGTGGCTCAAGATTTAAATGTAATATGCTAGCTGCTATTAGTCCGCAAGGGTTTATGAACTGGATGGTATTTGAAGATAATTTTACCAGCAAAAAGTGTATTGAATTTTTAGGTAGACTGATCAGACAAATTAAGCAGAAAATATTTTTGATATTAGATAATCATAGAGTGCATCACAGTAAAAAGGTAAAAGCTTATGTAGAAAGACATAAGGACAAGCTAGAATTGTTTTATTTACCATCATATTGTCCTGATATGAATCCACAAGAACTTGTAAACCAAGATGTCAAAGCTAACTCCAATAATTTTCGAGTACTAAAATCAGTAAAAGATTTAACAATTAATGTACGGTCCTATTTAACACAAATTCAGTTTAATGGTATAAAAATTCAAAATTATTTTAAAAAGAAAGAAATAGCTTATGCTACTATATAATGTTCAATATTTAAAGGCTAGAGTAATATTAAAAATAGACAATCCCGTACTTGGCATTTATGTCATAAGTATCTTTAGTACCTGGTTTTAGAGGGATTTCTATTTTTATATCAATGTCTGCTTTTCCAGTAAATTTTGTTAAATCAATAGCAGCCTGTTTTAACACTTTATGGATATTAACTGTAATAAAATCCGTTAGAGCACTAGTAGGGCCTTGAGCTTTTGCAGTAATGAATAATTTAGTATTTTCCTGGCCTTGCCAGGCCATATGTATCAAGCCATTAGTAATTTCAACACCAGTTGAATTTGCTTTATTGATAATTAAAGTCTGTAACCATTCCTTTTTGCAAAACATCGATTTGCATATTAGTTAAAGGAGGTAATTCATTATTGTAAACAAACTTTAGATCTCTTACTTTAACAAAACCTTTTATATTTTTTCCGTTATAATTGTCATTCTTAATGTCTTCTTCTGACGCATTAACGCTAAATTTACCAGATTTCGAGTATTCCTTCCTTGATAAATTCATTCAAGAAAATCAATAAGTTATTCTTCGGGTATAAGTAATAAATAGACTTATAAATTGTTATGGGTAAATTCTTTACATTTCCTATAAAATTAATATCATTGTTAACCTCACCATGCAGATTTAAAACTACATCATCTTTAAAATTTATATTAATATCATATTTAGATTGTTTATTTTCCAAAGAGTATTCTATTTGAGTTTTTCCATTCTGTAATTCGATTGGCTGACCAGCGTTATTAGAGGTTTTTTTATAAAAAATATCGTCTATGGCTAACCAAATGTTAAATTTATTTTTTATAAAATAGTTCTCGTAAGAAATATTTACTTTACTAGTTGAAATCTGCTGATTCTCAGGAGCAGCAACACTTGCCTTATCTATCTGGACATCTGCAGAAAATCGGGATTCTTTATAATTTAGCTCAAACTTATAATTATTACTCTGGCCTTTAAATATTGAACATTATATAGTAGCATAAGCTATTTCTTTCTTTTTAAAATAATTTTAAATTTTTATACCATTAAACTGAATTTGTGTTAAATAGGACCGTACATTAATTGTTAAATCTTTTACTGATTTTAGTACTCGAAAATTATTGGAGTTAGCTTTGACATCTTGGTTTACAAGTTCTTGTGGATTCATATCAGGACAATATGATGGTAAATAAAACAATTCTAGCTTGTCCTTATGTCTTTCTACATAAGCTTTTACCTTTTTACTGTGATGCACTCTATGATTATCTAATATCAAAAATATTTTCTGCTTAATTTGTCTGATAAGTCTACCTAAAAATTCAATACACTTTTTGCTGGTAAAATTATCTTCAAATACCATCCAGTTCATAAACCCTTGCGGACTAATAGCAGCTAGCATATTACATTTAAATCTTGAGCCACTTCTCTTGATTGCTGGGGTCTTGCCTTTAAGACCATATGTTTTACCTCGATTATCTGTTGATTGTATCCCCATTTCATCTCCCCAATAAATTCTAGCACTTTCTTTCATTGCACGAGACTTGATTTCTGGATATGTGACTGTTAACCATTCTTTTATTTTCTCTGGATTACGTTGATAGGCTGATTTAATTGGTTTTTGAGACGTAAAACCCAATCTATTCATAATTTTTCTTATAGAACGCCTGTTATACTGATAAAGGTAATTGGATTCTATATATTCTTGTACCACTTTACTATTCCATAACGTATAATCCATTCCCAATTCATCAGGTGTATGTGATAAAATTTTAGATTTTAATTCCTCTTCTTGATTTTTACTGATTTTAGATCCTGTTCCTACCTTTACTCCTAGCTTCTTATAGCGAAAGCTTTCTTCCTTATAAATTTTGTACTCTTTAAGATATTTCCATATAGAACTCCTAGAAAACCCAAAGGTAATAGATGCTTGTTTCTTGCTTATTCCATGTATAACTATTGCTTCCACTGCTTTCTTTCTTAATATCTTGAGATCGCTTGGTGATAATTTTTTATTAGACATTTTGTTATTACTCTTGATACAATATCATTATATCATTTCTCTAATGTTAGTTCAATATTTAAAGGCCGGAGTAATAACTACGATATTATTTAGTGTAAATTCGACATCATTTCTTGATATTACGATCGAATCTACCCTTATCTGATTCCCTTCAAAAGCTAAATAACCGATTTCAGGATCAATTTTCTTTAACTGAAAATAGTATTGTAAGGCATAATTAATAGGAGTATTTAATTTTCCTGTCCTTAATCCGTAAATAGCTAGACTTACGATCACAATAAAAATTATGCTTAAAATAATTAATGTGCGTAAGGCTTTCATCCGCTTAATTGAAAATTAGTTTAATTACCACAATAGTATAACATCCTTTATCTTACAAGCCATCACGCTTATCAGCGCAGTTTTTATTTTACTTTTGCTAATTTTAGAGTAATCTGTATCCTTAATTTATAATAAGGCTAAATAATCTGCAGAGAGTTGATGAAAATCACATTTATTGGTAGTGGATATGTAGGGCTAGTATCTAGCGTAATGATGAGCCATTTGGGTCATTCTGTTACCTGTCTTGACATTGACGAAGTAAAAATTAATAAGTTAAAAAATTTAGAAGTCCCAATTTTTGAAGATGGACTAGAAGGATATTTAACTAAATATGGGAATACAGATAAACTAAATTTTGTATGTGGTTACGATAACACGATCTATGAATCAGAAGCAATATTTATTGCCGTTGGCACTCCTCAAGGAAATGACGGAAACGCAGATTTAAAGTACATTTTTGAAGCAGCGCTTACTGCTGCTGAATATGCCAATCCAGACTGTATATTTGTTATTAAATCTACCGTACCACTAGGAACCTGTACAAAAATTAAAGAATTATTTAAGCAAAATGGTTTTAACAACCCTATAGTTTCGAATCCTGAATTCTTGAGAGAAGGTTCAGCTGTATATGATTTTTTATATCCGGATAGAATCATTATAGGCTTTGAATCTAAATTGGCACTTGAAGTCATGGTGCAGATATATAAACCGCTAGCTAACCAAGGAACACCAATTCTGGAAACTGATCTGATAACTTCCGAATTGATCAAGTATGCTTCAAACAGCTTTTTAACGTGCAAAATTGCATTTATTAATGAAATGGCTGATTTATGCGAGATTATCGGTGCAGATATAAAACAAGTTTCTAATGGTATGGGTCTTGATAAAAGAATAGGCTCTGATTTTTTAAAAGCCGGTCCTGGATTTGGGGGGTCCTGTTTTCCAAAAGACATTTTGGCTCTTCAATATTTAACTACTCAAGTAAAATCAGATTTTCTTGTTCTAGATGCTGTTATTAAAGCAAATGGCAATAGAGTAAGTTTAATAGTTGAAAAAATAAAAAAGTTTCTTGATGGCAATATTTGCGGAAAAAAAATTACTGTTTTAGGATTAACTTATAAAGCTGGTACTGACGATTTAAGGAAGAGTCCTGCCATCGAATTAATAAATTTGCTTTGGGAAAACAGTGCTGACGTAAAAGCTTATGATCCGCAAGGTATGCCTAATGCCTCCAAATATTTCAGAAATAAACTGGTTTGTGGTACTTCGGCTGTTGAAGCCGCTAGTGGTGCTGATGCTATAATTATAGCTACCGAATGGCCAGAGTTTGCAGAAATTGATTATGCAAACCTCCTACCAAAATTAAATAACCCCAATATTATTGACCTTAGAAATATTCTCGATAAAAAAATGCTAACTAATTTAGGATATAAATGTTATTTTGTTGGGCAAAAAATCAGTTAATTATTACTCCAGCCTTTAAATATTGAACTAACATTAGAGAAATGATATAATGATATTGTATCAAGAGTAATAACAAAATGTCTAATAAAAATTATCACCAAGCGATCTCAAGATATTAAGAAAGAAAGCAGTGGAAGCAATAGTTATACATGGAATAAGCAAGAAACAAGCATCTATCACCTTTGGGTTTTCTAGGAGTTCTATATGGAAATATCTTAAAGAGTACAAAATTTATAAGGAAGAAAGCTTTCGCTATAAGAAGCGAGGAGTAAAGGTAGGAACAGGATCTAAAATCAGTAAAAATCAAGAAGAGGAATTAAAATCTAAAATTTTATCACATACACCTGATGAATTGGGAATGGATTATACGTTATGGAATAGTAAAGTGGTACAAGAATATATAGAATCCAATTACCTTTATCAGTATAACAGGCGTTCTATAAGAAAAATTATGAATAGATTGGGTTTTACGTCTCAAAAACCAATTAAATCAGCCTATCAACGTAATCCAGAGAAGATAAAAGAATGGTTAACAGTCACATATCCAGAAATCAAGTCTCGTGCAATGAAAGAAAGTGCTAGAATTTATTGGGGAGATGAAATGGGGATACAATCAACAGATAATCGAGGTAAAACATATGGTCTTAAAGGCAAGACCCCAGCAATCAAGAGAAGTGGCTCAAGATTTAAATGTAATATGCTAGCTGCTATTAGTCCGCAAGGGTTTATGAACTGGATGGTATTTGAAGATAATTTTACCAGCAAAATGTGTATTGAATTTTTAGGTAGACTGATCAGATAAATTAAGCAGAAAATATTTTTGATATTAGATAATCATAGAGTGCATCACAGTAAAAAGGTAAAAGCTTATGTAGAAAGACATAAGGACAAGCTAGAATTGTTTTATTTACCATCATATTGTCCTGATATGAATCCACAAGAACTTGTAAACCAAGATGTCAAAGCTAACTCCAATAATTTTCAAGTACTAAAATCAGTAAAAGATTTAACAATTAATGTACGGTCCTATTTAACACAAATTCAGTTTAATGGTATAAAAATTCAAAATTATTTTAAAAAGAAAGAAATAGCTTATGCTACTATATAATGTTCAATATTTAAAGGCCGGAGTAATAATAAAGTAAAAACTAAAGAAACAAGAAGGACCGGTGCCACAGCTACTGAGCTTGCTACAGGCAACTACAGAGCTATGTCCTTTTCAGGAGAGCTGATGCTTGGCTATAATAGTTATCTAAAGCAAGCATCTTTTACTCCAATGGTAGGGGTTAGAGTAACAAAGGTTAATAGTGCTGGATATACAGAAACTGGTACAACTAATCAAAACTTAATAGTGTCCAGAAAAGAGCTAAATAGAGTAGAATTAGTAGCAGGAGCAAGAATCTACGGTTCCGACTATGTGCTAAATGGATTAACCGTTCTTCCTGAAATTCACGGTTTTGTAAACCAAGACGTAATAGGGAAAAAAACAAAAATCTGATGTTAGATTAGCTTCAGTAGAAGGTTACCTCAAGACTAAAGGTGGAAAACCAATTAAGACATTATTTAATGCTGGTCTGAGCTTAAACACATCTTATAACAAGATGGAATACGGTTTAGGTTATGACGCTCACATGGCTAAAAAATATGTGGCCCACCAAGCCAATTTAAGGGTGAGGGTTAACTTCTAATATCCTACTTTAACATTCACTTGTTAAAATATTTTAAATAAGTACATTAAAAGCCTCTGTAAAATTTACAGGGGCTTTTCTTTATTGTCTCTATATGATATTGTAGCTAAAGTTTTTTGTGTACGACGGTATATATCAATTTTATTTTTCTCCTGAATCTGATATGTATAGTTTTTCCCAAAAATTAATTAAATATATGGAATCAAAATGCTATAACCTACCAAAACAGCAATCAGTAAAATCAGGCTTTTTAGTAAAATTGTTATTATATTAAGGTAATATTGCCTATATTATGAATGGTCACAAATATTCTATCGGTTTGAATCTTAAAAGAAGAACAATCAAAATTCTTAGGCTTTTGCTATTTGGAATCCTATATATAAGGATATCGGTATTAAAACTAAGGCATTATTTTTTAAAAAAAATAAAAAAATTTCTTAGAACGAAAAAGAAATTTCCAAAAACATTAAATAATAGAATTAACCCTAATAAAAATCTAGCAAAACAAATATTTATCTGGGATACTTCAGAGAATACAATAAAAATCAGATTAATCTTGGTAATCACAGGTTTTTTGCTATTCTTTTCTATCTTAGCTATAAGGCTAGTTTTCGTAGCAACTACCGATTTTATTGAGGCTAATAAATTTCTTGACAAAAGCAACATGTTTAGGCGGGATATTGTTGATAGATACGGCAACTTATTGGCGGTAAACTTACCTATAGCTTCATTATATGCTAAACCTCAAAAAATTGTGGATACTGAATCTTTAGCACAGAAATTAATTACTGTTTTTCCTGAATTGGAGAAAAAAAAGATATTGGAATTACTCCGAAGTGATAAGAAATTTGTGTGGATAAAAAGAGATATTTCCCCGAAACAGCAAGAGCATATATATAACCTTGGTATACCTGGTCTTGAATTTGAAAGAGAACAGAAAAGGATATATACTTACGGTAATTTGTTGTCTCATCTTGTAGGTTATGTAGGCCGTGACATGGAAGGATTAGCCGGTATCGAAAAATTTTTTGATAAGCTATTAACCTCGCAAGATGAAGAGGCTCATCCTAGCGGTTCTAGCTTACAACTATCTATAGATGTAAGAGTACAAAGTATACTGGAAGAGGAAATCGCTAGAACCACCAAAAAATTTAAAGCTAAAGGAGCTGCCGGCATCATTGTTGATCCAAATAACGGAGAGATAATTGCCATGGTTAGTAATCCTGATTTCGACCCACATTATCCAGGTAATGCTTCCAGTGATCAGTTGTTTAATATGGTTACCCAAGGGGCTTATGAAATGGGTTCCGGAATGAAAGCCCTAACTTTAGCAATAGGCCTTGATACTGGTGTTATCTCAATGAACGATGCTTATAACCTAAGTCACATGAAGGTGGGTAAATTTAAAGTAAAAGATTATCATCCTGTCAAAGGATGGCATAGTATCGGGGAAATATTCCTTCACTCCAGTAATATAGGTGTAAGCCAGATAATACTTGAGATCGGTAAAAACAGCCTAAGAAACTATCTAAAAAAACTAAAATTATTAGACAAACTCGACATTGAATTAGCAGAAAGGGCAAGACCCCTTTTTTTCCCTTATTCAAGGTGGAATGATTTAAGTTTAGTAACAATGTCATACGGTTATGCGATTTCAGAAAGCCCAGCCCATTTTGTGCAGGCAATGATGCCACTTGTTAATGGCGGCATCATGTATCCTCTTACTCTACTCAAAAGAAAAACCAATGAACCTGTTATGGGAGAACGTATTTTTAAGGAAATCACCTCAAAATACATGAGGCAACTTATGAGGTTAGTAGTTTTAGAGGGTACTGGTAAAAAGGCAGAAGTAAAGGGCTATTATGTAGGAGGAAAGACAGGAACAGCAGAAAAAGTTATTGGCGGTAAATATTATAAAGATAAAAGAATGTCTTCATTTTTTGGAATTATGCCGGCTACAAATCCTAAATATATTATTTATGTAATATTTGATGAGCCTCAAGGTATTAAAGAAACATACGGTTTCGCAGGAGGAGGATGGACGGCTGCCCCAACAGTGGGAGCGATTTTTGAGCGAATGGCCGTCTTATATGGAATGAATAAGCTTGAAGAAAATGATCCAGAAGTACAGGAATTAAACGATATTGATTATATAATAAATGGCCGGACCTAAGTGAAGAACGAAATAGAAAATTTATTTAAAAAACATAATATTAAAGGTATTTCTTGTGATTCCAGAAATATCAAACCAGGTGACGCATTTTTTGCAATAAAAGGAGAGAAAATAGACGGTAATCATTTTATTAATGAAGCTTTGAAAACTGCTGAAATCGTTTTTACAAGCGATGCAAACAGAAAGGAAAAAAAAGTTTTTTATACCCGGAATATGAGGTTAGCTGTAGCAATTGCTGCTGGAATAATTTACCCAAGCCTTTCTGCCAATCTTGTAGCTGTAACTGGGACTAATGGTAAAACTTCGGTAGTCTCTTATATTTATCAAATCCTAAAATTACTTGGGCAAGAAGCGGCAACAATCGGTACTATTGGTATTAACTCTACGATCAAGTTAGAGGAAAAATTCTTACAGGAGTTACCGCAGTCTCTAACTACGACCGATTCAATTACTTTTAGAAAAATATTAAATGAACTAGCAGAGAAAAGAGTCAATAACGTTATATTTGAAGCTTCAAGCCACGGAATCGCTCAACGCAGATTAGGAGATATAAAGGCAAAAACAGCCGGTTTTACTAGTTTTTCCCAAGATCATTTAGACTACCACAAAACTATGGAAAACTACCTTGAAGCTAAATTACAGCTTTTCAGAGATAATTTAGAAGAAAAAGGAGAAGTGGTAATTAATTCAGAAATATTAGATTCGACCTATGGCGATTTTGTTAGAAATTTCTTTACCAAGCACAGGATCCGTTATTTTGTGATTGGTAAAAATGGAAACATAAAAATAAAAAATATTAATAGTTCTATTACCGGCAACATAGTTGATTTTGAATATAATAAGAAAAATTATACTTTCACTACTAATATCATCGGATCTTTTCAAGCCGTAAATCTTCTGATTGCTGCTAAAATGACAGCAAATCTTGGGTTTAACTTTGATCACACAGTTGAAGTTCTAGAAAAAGTTACGGCTGTAACTGGTAGATTACAGCGAATAGGTTCCCTTGAAAGTGAATTTCAGGTATTTGTTGATTATGCACACACACCAGACGCTTTAGAAAAGTCATTATTAGAGTTAAGAAACATCAAGGCACAAGAAGTAGGAAAGTTATATGTAGTATTTGGTTGTGGTGGTGATCGTGACGCTTCAAAAAGACAACTAATGGGACAAGTCGCTTGCAAATTAGCTGATTATGTTGTAGTTACAGATGATAACCCACGGAGCGAAAATCCGGAGAAAATTCGGCTTGATATTTTAAAAGGAGCAATAGGAGCACAAGAGGTCGAAGGAAGAGAAATTGCTATAAAAAGTACTATAGCAAAACTGAAAAAAAACGATATATTATTGATTGCGGGTAAAGGGCATGAAACTTACCAGATTATCGGAAATAGAACTTTATTTTTTAGCGATATTGAAATTGCGAGAAAAATGCTGCTTTTAAAAAACAAGTAATTTTAATAAATATATAAAATATGATTTGGACATCAAAACAAATTGGTAAAGCCCTATCACTTACCCTGGAAACTGATAATGAGTTTGGAAAAGTTCAGTTTAACTCAAAAGACATAGAAAAAGGGGATATTTTTATTGCTCTGAAAGGCGGAGCAATAGATGGGCATGAATTTGTTGTTGACGCTTTTGCCAGAGGTGCCTCTTTAGCTATTGTAAGCGAAGAAATAAAAAATGCGCCAGCAAATAAACTAATAAAAGTAGAGGATACCTTTGAAGCGCTGCAAAGTTTAGCTGAGTACAAAAGGCAAAATTCTAAAGCTCATTTTATCTGTGTTACCGGTAGTGTGGGAAAAACTAGTACCAAGGAAATAATAGGCTTAATACTTGGCTCTTTCGGTAAAACTTTTGTTAGCAGAGGTAATTTTAATAACCATATTGGTGTACCAATCAATCTAGCTTCTATTGCAGAGGATGATGAATTTGCCGTAATTGAAATGGGAATGAATAAAGCCGGAGAAATTAGCCTTTTAACCAAACAGGTTACACCGGATATAGCTGTTATTACTTCAGTAGCTCCCGTACATTTGGAATTTTTTGATTCTATTGAAAAAATCGCCGATGCAAAATCAGAAATTTTTGAAGGGTTAGATATTAATACTGGAATCGCAATACTTAATCGTGATATTTCAACTTATAGAAGATGTATCGAGAATATAGATAGGGCTGGAATTGGCAATATCAAAACTTTTGGTAAATCGCAATTTGCTAATATAAGATTTGTATCTTATTCCCTGATAGACCAAAATATGGTTAAATTAACCTATAGCATTTTTCATGAGAAGATAGAATTTGTTATGCCTGCGGTGCCAAAGCATATGGCGATTAATTTTGCGGCAGCTCTTGCCGTTGTTTATTGTCTTGGATTTGATATAAATCAAGCAGTAAAGGCTCTAGCAAAATTCAAGCTCCAAATTGGGAGAGGGCTGGTTGTGGATCTTAAGAAAGAAGATAGAAAATATTCTATAATAACTGATTATTATAATTCAAGTCCTGAATCCCTGAAAGCAGGTCTTGAATATTTATGTCAATTTAAAACTCCAAGAAAGGGAGCAGTACTGGGAGACATGAAAGAGCTGGGTAAAGACGAATTAAAGTTTCATTTCGCCCTCATTCCGCATATTGTTAAATCTGGTATAAAAAAATTGTTTTTAGTGGGAAACGTTATGCCCGAGATTGCAAAAGAAATCCCAGAAAATATTTTAGTCTACACCTACAAAACATCTGAAGAACTAGCTTCTAATATTAATAAATATATTGAAGGTGAAGAAATTATCCTGATTAAAGGCTCAAGAAGTATTAATTTGGAAAAAATAGCTGAAGCTCTAGGAGTTACAAATGCTTTATAATATATTACTCCCATATGCAAGTCATTGGCATATAGCCAATTTAATGACTTATATTACATTTAGAAGCGGTATGGCTATACTAAGTAGTCTGCTTATAAGTTTTCTAATAGGGTCAAAAATTATTTTAAAATTAAGGACGTTACAGAAACGGGGCCAGCCTATCAGAGAAGACGGCCCGGATACTCATTTTGCTAAAGCAGGTACTCCTACAATGGGTGGGTTGATAATTATTAGCTCCATGTTATCTTCGATATTATTGTTTTCGAACCTAACAAATCCTTATGTTTGGATAATTATTTTTGTCCTAATAATGTTCGGATTACTAGGTTTTTTAGATGATTATACTAAAGTCAGCAAATTTAATTATCGTGGGATTACAGGCAAAAAGAAGTTATTTTTTCAATTTGCTGTTAGCTTTATTGCATTCGGAGGTATAAAATATTGCTCCCTCCATTCCCACGCAACGGATTTAGCGGTACCGTTTTTTAAGACTCTCTTAATTGACTTGGGTTATTTTTATTTTCCCTTTGCAATGTGCGTTATTATCGGTTCTTCTAATGCAGTAAATCTAACTGATGGCCTTGATGGACTAGCTATTGGTACTGTAACAATAGCAGCTAGTGCTTTTGCTATTATTTCTTATCTAGTAGGTAATTTTACTTATGCAAATTATTTACAAATTATATATGTACCCCATGTTGGGGAGCTTGCAGTTGTATGTTCTGCTATGGTTGGCAGTGGGCTTGGGTTTTTGTGGTATAATTGCAAACCTGCAGAAGTATTTATGGGAGATACTGGAAGTTTATCTCTTGGAGCGGTTATCGGCACAATTAGCGTTATTACCAAACATGAAATCGTGCTTGCCATAATAGGTGGTGTCTTTGTTATCGAAACTGTCTCGGTAATCATCCAGGTCTATTATTTTAAAATGACTAAAGGCAAAAGGTTTTTCAAAATGGCTCCTATTCATCATCATTTTGAAAAAAAAGGATGGCCCGAAACTAAAGTGGTTATAAGATTTTTGATTCTAGCAATTGCTTTTGCGTTGATTGGGTTATCGTCGCTAAAGTTAAGGTAAAATGATATGTTCGGCGATAACTTAAAGCGTCCAGTTGTTAAAGGAGACGGCCAATTTCTAGCTATAAAAAGTATTTTTAAAACTTTACAAGCCGAGGGACCTTATTGCGGAGTTCCAGCAATTTTTATTAGGTTAGGCGGATGTAACTTAGCTTGCAGTTTTTGTGACACCGAATTTGAGGATTACCTAGAAAAATCTCTCGACCAGATAATTGGGCAGGTCGAGTACTTAAGCAGGAATAGTAATAAAATACAGTCAATATTTCTAGTTGTTATTACTGGAGGAGAACCATTTAGGCAGCCAATTTACAGATTATGTGAAAAATTACTGCAATTGAATTACAAAGTACAAATCGAAACTAATGGTACTTTATATCGAGACCTCCCAGATGGAATTGATATAATTTGTTCCCCTAAAGTAACCAATTGGAAATATCATAATATTAGAGAAGGGCTGTTGCCTAGAATTACAGCTTTTAAATATATTATATCTGCAAATATAGCCGGTTATGATAAAGTTCCAGAATTAGGCCAATCGCTTTATAATATACCGGTATTTGTGCAACCAATGGATGAATATGATGAAAAGCGCAATAGTGCAAATAAGAAACTAGCAGTATCTATTGCTCTTGAAAATAATTACCGTTTATCATATCAGATTCACAAGGAACTGGGTATTGAGTAAGAAAGAGCGTAGGAATAAAATATATTATTTACTCTACCTGCGCAAGGTTATAAAGTAGAAAACTGTAAGATAATTTTCAACTTAAATTAGTATTATTATGAATCATGAAAAAATTGCTAACGCCTTAAAATCGGTATTAGCAGATAGCTATAGCTTATATTTCAAAACACAAAACTTTCATTGGAATGTGACTGGGCCTAACTTTAACTCGTTACATGGTTTATTCGAAGAACAATACTCAGATCTTGCAAACGCTATCGATGAAATAGCTGAACGAATTAGATGGCTGGGGCAAAAAGTACCAAGAAGCTTAAAATTCTATTCAGATTTAACATCGATTTCCTCAAGTGATGAACATGCTGATTCAGTTACCATGATCAGAGAGTTAATTAAAGGGCAAGATGTAGTTATAAAAACTTTAAAAGCTGCCTTATCTGTTGCAAAAACATTTGATGATGAAGGGGACATGTGACCTTCTAATTGCAAGAATCAAAACGCATGAAAAAAAATTCCTGGATACTTAAAAGCAGCATGTAAGGTAAGTAAAAAGTTTAATTTATACTTTTATACAGGTAGCTTCAAATACATCTTAATACAAGGCGGAACTAACTTTATAAAATGAGGTTAAAATAAGTAATGACAAAAAAAGCAATAGTACTGGTAAGTGGAGGTGTTGATTCCTCAACAGTTCTAGCTTATGTACAACAACAGAGTTATGAGATATATGCTATTAGTTTCAATTATGGACAGAAGCAAATTGTTGAGATCCAAAAAATCCAGCAATTTATTAAAAACTATAAAGTGAAAGAACACAAAATTATAAACATTGATCTAAAGAATTTTGGCGGCTCAGCCTTAACAGATAATGATATCGAAGTACCGAATTACCAAAGCGCAAGTGATGTAGAGAATGAAATTCCACTTACATATGTTCCCGCAAGAAATACGATTTTTTTAAGTTATGCTCTAGCATTTGCTGAAGTAAAAGGTGTTAGGGACATATTCCTTGGAGTGCATGCAACCGATTATTCTAATTATCCAGATTGCCGGCCCGAATATATCAAGAGTTTCGAAACTATGGCCAACCTTGCAACTGCTGAAGGGGTAAAAGGAAATAAAATTAATATCCATGCACCTCTTATTAATATGACAAAAACCGAAATAGTTGCCATGGGACTTAAAATGGGAGTTGATTATTCGGCAACTATATCCTGTTATAACCCTACTAGTGAAGGTGATTCATGCGGCAAATGCCTTGCTTGCTTAGTAAGAATTAAAGCTTTTGAGGAGAATGGTAGGCAAGATCAGATTTCATATATTAAGAGCTAATTGATTATGAATGTACAACCTTTTTTTGAACCATTTCCAATAATTGATTTAGGTGATATCGTTCTTAGAGAAATTACTAAAGGAGACGCACAAGCTTATCTAGACTATATGAGTAATGATCAAATGGCTGGATTTTTAACTAATGAAAATAGACCAAAAACTTTTGAGGCAGCACTGGAAGAAATTAGCTATTGGGGCGGCTTATTTTCCTCAAAAAGAAGCATATATTGGGCTATTACTCTTAAAGAAACTAATAAAATGATCGGTACTGCTGGTTTTAACATGATTTCTTTTGCCAATTCCAGAGCTGAAATCAGTTATGATTTGGACCCGAATTTTTGGGGTAAGGGGGTAATGCTTCGTTCTATAAAAGCTATATTAAAATTTTCCGATTATACACTTGGAATAATTAGGGTACAGGCAACGGTTATTACCACTAATGAACGCTCAATAAAGGTTTTAGATCGATGTGGTTTTCAAAGAGAGGGTTATTTAAGGAAATATGAATTAGTAGAAGGAGAGTTAAAAGATTATTATATGTATGCAAGAGTCATTATATGAGTAATACCTTATATTTACTCAAATGTACGTTTATCGTTTTTATCATATTTTTTTCTTTCTATGCGCGGGCGACAGTACTGGAGGCAAAGGATATTGGTATAATCAAAGATGAAATTGGCAAGTTAAAAAATGGAGATATGGTTTTGCTTGATGTAAAGCATGTTATTTTTTACTCCAGTGACCAAGTTATGCTCCATGAACATAAATCGTTTTTTAAGCAAAAATTTGCTCAAATCAAAAAAAGCCGTGGAGTAGAAGAAGCAACAAGACTTAAAAGCATAGTACTTAGGCTCTTATAAACCCGTGATAGTAGATCAGGAAATATCAGGACTGGTTAATAGAGCTCAAAAATCTGGAATCATTGTTTTTGCTTTAACAAGTGGTAATACTAGTAATTATGGTACTATCCCAAATAGAGCTGATTTACGTATTAGAACCATCAAAGATATTGGTATCGACTTTTCAAAATCCGCAGAATTAGATTATATTGATTTAAGCGAAGAGGTGGAATTGCCCAGAAAAAAGAACAGTAGTAAGCCAATATTTCAAGATGGTGTAATTTTTGCTGCTAAAAGACCTAAAGGGGAAATACTTGGTAAGTTTCTAAGATTATCTAAATTAAAGCCAGGAAAAATAATCTTTGTTGATAATCAATTAGAAAATTGTACTTTCTGTAAAAGCAAAATGCAAAGAACTCGGCATTGATTACACGGGTATACATTTTACTAAAATGTACAATAAACCATCTAAGCCTTTAGATAAAGAAATTGCGGAGAAAAAATTTGAAATCCTCCTAGCTGAAAATAGATGGATTGACGATAACGAAGCTAGTTTTATGGTTAAAGAATAAGTATATTTTTAAGACCAGCTTATTGTTACTTTAAGAATTTTATCTAATTATAAGCCTTAGGTTCATAGCTTTTATAGCGGGAGTTTATCTAAATATAATTTATGAAAATCTTTAACATTACAATGAATAGGAAACTTGGAGGCGCAGAGCAAGCCTTCGTCGATTATTATAGCGCTTTAATCTTAAAGGGACATGATGTAGTCAACATATTACTCCGGCCTTTAAATATTAAACTAACATTAGAGAAATGATATAATGATATTGTATCAAGAGTAATAACAAAATGTCTAATAAAAAATTATCACCAAGCGATCTCAAGATATTAAGAAAGAAAGCAGTGGAAGCAATAGTTATACATGGAATAAGCAAGAAACAAGCATCTATTACCTTTGGGTTTTCTAGGAGTTCTATATGGAAATATCTTAAAGAGTACAAAATTTATAAGGAAAAAAGCTTTCGCTATAAGAAGCGAGGAGTAAAGGTAGGAACAGGATCTAAAATCAGTAAAAATCAAGAAGAGGAATTAAAATCTAAAATTTTATCACATACACCTGATGAATTGGGAATGGATTATACGTTATGGAATAGTAAAGTGGTACAAGAATATATAGAATCCAATTACCTTTATCAGTATAACAGGCGTTCTATAAGAAAAATTATGAATAGATTGGGTTTTACGTCTCAAAAACCAATTAAATCAGCCTATCAACGTAATCCAGAGAAGATAAAAGAATGGTTAACAGTCACATATCCAGAAATCAAGTCTCGTGCAATGAAAGAAAGTGCTAGAATTTATTGGGGAGATGAAATGGGGATACAATCAACAGATAATCGAGGTAAAACATATGGTCTTAAAGGCAAGACCCCAGCAATCAAGAGAAGTGGCTCAAGATTTAAATGTAATATGCTAGCTGCTATTAGTCCGCAAGGGTTTATGAACTGGATGGTATTTGAAGATAATTTTACCAGCAAAAAGTGTATTGAATTTTTAGGTAGACTGATCAGACAAATTAAGCAGAAAATATTTTTGATATTAGATAATCATAGAGTGCATCACAGTAAAAAGGTAAAAGCTTATGTAGAAAGACATAAGGACAAGCTAGAATTGTTTTATTTACCATCATATTGTCCTGATATGAATCCACAAGAACTTGTAAACCAAGATGTCAAAGCTAACTCCAATAATTTTCGAGTACTAAAATCAGTAAAAGATTTAACAATTAATGTACGGTCCTATTTAACACAAATTCAGTTTAATGGTATAAAAATTCAAAATTATTTTAAAAAGAAAGAAATAGCTTATGCTACTATATAATGTTCAATATTTAAAGACCAGAGTAATAACTAGTTTGTTTGCAAAGATTAACAATAAAAAAATTACTTCTTTAAAACTACCCAATTTATTTCCTTGGTGTATTCTTTCTAAAATATACTTAAAATTGTTAATATTAATTTACAGGCCAGATTTGATAATAGTTCATGGGGGTAGAGCAGTTAATTTTGCTTATGGTACAGGCATAAGAGATATACCTATAATAAGTGTTACTCATTCTTACAGCATTCGGCATATTTTAAAATGTAATTATATAATTGCTTTAGATCAGTTACTTAAACAACATTTCATAAATAGTAGTTATCCTGAGCCCCAGATATTTATTGTTCCCAATATGATAAATACTATTCCAAGGAAGATCAATAATTTTAGTCAGAAAAGAACCGAATACGTTATAGGTGCTTTAGGCAGGTTTGCTCCAGAAAAAGGATTCAATTATTTAATAGAGGCTATAGGCATACTCAGGGATAGAAAATACCAGGTTAAATTGCTTATTGGAGGAGCTGGGCCACTAGAAATTCAACTTAAGAAACTTACAAGTGAACTTAATATTGATAAAATGTTGAGTTTATTGGATGGGTAAATGATAAAGAGAATTTCTTTAAAAGCCTGGATATTTTTTGCATTCCTTCCGTTTTTGAAACTTTTGGCATTGTGGCCTTAGAAGCAATGAGTTATCAAGTGCCTATCGTGGCAGCAAAGACTGCTGTGGCATCCCAAATTTTTGCAGCAGGTAATGACGCTTTAATTACCAATACAGCTTCAAATCAGGGACTAGCTGACAATATTGCCCATCTTATAGATAACCCTTTAAAAGCTCAAGAATTAATAGACAAAGCTTACAGTAAGATTATAAATTACTACGATACGAGGATTGTAGCAGATAGACTTTCAGAAACGTTGAAACTAATTACTCAAAAAGGCTGATTTTAAATAAATTATGATAAAAAAATTTTTGTTGCTTCTACCAATAAAGGTAAAATTCTAGAAATAAAAGAGCTTATAAAAAATTCTAAATTATCTAATTTACTAATTGAAACTTTAGAAGATAATTTTATCAAAGAACCGGATGAGCCTTACGATAGCTTTTTAGAAAATGCAAAACACAAAGCGCTGTATTATGTTAAACATACAAAACTACCTACCATTTGTGATGATTCTGGTTTATGCATAGAGGCATTAAATGGTTTCCCCGGAGTCAAGACTAAAAATTTTCTAGAAAGATGCGGTAGCTTAAATAACACATTTGCCGAATTAGAAAAATTACTTATTAACTATGATAACCGCAGCGCATATTTTCAAACTGCTATATGTTTATACGTGCCAGAAATAAGAAATTTTGTAATTTCTGAAGCACGAAGTTATGGTTATATAACCTTCCCGGCCAGAGGATCTGAAGGTTTTGGTTTTGACCCAATCTTTATTCCCGAAGGCTATAATAAATCTTTAGCAGAATTGGGAGTAAAAATTAAAAATCAGGTTAGTCATCGTTCTGCAGCTATAAAGAAACTAGTTATTGGTATTGAAAAGCTTTTTCAGCCCTAATAGCCCCAAGAGTTGTTACAGAATTTATTATTTTCTTTAGCCTTTATAAATGCTATAAACATAACACATTTATTTAATAATTAGTGTGCATGCTAAAAAAAATATTTTTATACAGTAAAGTAAGGGCTGCTACCCTATTATTCCTAGGAATATTAATGGTTCTTTCTCTTGGTTCTTATAGCGATACTGATCCATCGTTAAATCTTTCTACGTTAAATGAACCAAGAAACTTACTAGGTTATTTCGGTTCTTATCTAGCTGATATATTCTATCAACTTTTTGGAATTACATCTTTTATTATCCCATTTTCATTTATAGTTTGGTCTTATCTAATTTATAAGAATGAGACCTTAAGCTGTAAAAGTTTAAAGATCATTTCTTTAATAATGGCTGTATCCTGTATTTCTGTAACTTTGAGCGGTATAAAAATAAACGTGCTGCCAGCAAATGGAGGTGGAGTAATTGGAATTTATTTGTTTAATATGATTATTAAACATTTAGTTGAGTTCAAACAATTAATATTCCCAGTAGCTTTCCTACTTTCAATTTTATTCTTAATATTAGCACTTGGAATCAAATTTACTGCTTATATTAAACTTACTCTGTATTTAAGAAGTTTATGGCTTAAAATAACGCCGCTAGTAAAAATTCCAAAATTTTCCATTAATAAAACTAAATTAGCTAACCCTGCTAAAATACCGTTAAAAATTATTAAAGAACCTCTAATTACAAGAAACGATAGTAGCCCAGAAGTTAGCCATGTAATGCCAATTATTGAAAATAAACCACAAGTAATACCGAGGAGTTATGTAAAAAGTGAGGTTCAAAATATAGAACAAGATATAGGTATTTTACCGCCTATAGACTTATTAGATGAAGCAACTAGCTATAACATCCAATTGCAATCGCCTGCAGAATTAGAAGCTAAAGCTAAGGAGCTTTTAGACGTTCTTGCAGATTTCGGCGTTAAAGGTAAAGTTATAGATATAAGACAAGGTCCGGTAGTAACAATGTATGAATTCGAACCCGCAGCCGGCACTAAATCCTCAAGGGTAATAGGATTGTCTGATGATATTGCCCGCTCATTATCAGCTCATTCTACCCGTATTGCAGTTATACCTGGTAGAAATGCTCTAGGTATTGAGCTACCTAATAAACAACGTATGTTCTTTCGTTTAAAGGAATTAGTTGAAACAGAAGAATTTCAAGATCAGAATATAATATTACCTATTATTCTTGGTAAAGACCTTAGTGGACGACCATTAGTTGCTGATCTGGCAAAAATGCCTCACTTGCTTGTCGCAGGAACAACCGGTTCTGGTAAATCGGTGGCTATTAACGCTATGATAATGTCGCTGCTTTATAAATATACCCCTGCTGAATGTAGAATGATAATGATTGATCCTAAAATGCTTGAGTTATCTTCTTACGATAATATTCCTCATCTTATGACTCCTGTTGTTACTGAACCAGGAAAAGCGGTAGTTGCGCTTAAGTGGGCTGTTAAAGAAATGGAAAATAGATATCGTTTAATGTCTCATTTAGGAGTGAGAAATATTGCTAATTTTAATGCAAAAATTCTTGAAGCGGTAAAAGAAGGTAAAGTACTAGAACGTAGAGTACAAACTGGTTTTGATCCGGAAACAGGGAAACCAGTTTTTGAATCTATACCGATTGATATGCAAAAAATGCCGTTTATAGTAGTCATAGTCGATGAAATGGCTGACCTAATGCTTGTTGCCGGGAAAGATATCGAAACTTCTATTCAGCGTTTAGCTCAGATGGCAAGAGCTGCAGGTATCCACATTATTATGGCCACTCAAAGACCATCGGTAGATATAATTACCGGTGTAATAAAAGCTAACTTTCCAAGTAGAATTAGTTTTAAAGTAACTTCAAAAATTGATAGTAGGACAATTCTTGGTGAACAAGGTGCGGAGCAATTACTTGGAATGGGGGATATGCTCTATATGGGCAATAGTACTAGGATACTTCGTGTTCATGGACCTTTCGTAGATGATAAAGAAGTAGAAAAGGTAACATCTTTCCTCCGGAGTACCGGTACTCCTGAATATATTTCTGCAGTGACCGAATCTGAAGAAGATTTTGTTTCAGATGAACTAGGTGAATCAGACAATGACGATATGTACAAGCAAGCATTAAATATTGTCAGAAATGAAAAAAAAGCTTCAATCAGCTATATTCAAAGATCCCTTCGTATTGGTTATAATCGTGCTGCAAGTATTGTAGAAGAAATGGAAAAAAATGGTATTCTTTCAGCCCCTAATCACTCTGGTAAAAGGGAAGTTTTATTACTGGAAGATTAATTGGTTTATTAATTAATCACTTTCATTTTTTATACAAATATGGTACAATACTTGGCAATAGATTCTATTAAAAATGAGGTGTAAATGTCTAAAAATCTCGAATTTAAGGTAGGTGAAAGAGTAGTATATCCATCCCATGGTGTCGGAGAAATTGTTGATATCGAAGCTCAAATGATTGCTGATATTAGCTTAAAAGTTTATGTTATTTCTTTTCCTCAAGACAAAATGACCTTACGAGTTCCTGTAAATAGAGCATCTGCAGTCGGTCTTAGAACTCTAATTAATAAGAATGATGTCCATGAAGTGTATACAATACTCCAGGGAAAACCAAAACGTGGCAACAAAATGTGGAGCAGGCGTGCTCAAGAGTACGAAACCAAAATAAATTCTGGAGAAATAGCTGCAATTGCCGAAGTGGTTAGAGACCTTTACAAAAATGTTGATAACGATCGCTCATATAGTGAAAGAACAATATATGAGTCGGCTTTAAACAGACTTGCTTCCGAAATAGCTGTTCTTGAGAACATCTCAGAAGCTGAAAGTTCTACCAAATTAATTGACCTTTTAAAAGAAAAATTAGCAGCATAATTATAGGTTCTTAAAAGTTTAAAATATATCTAATTAGTAAGGGAACAAATATTATTTTTAGCCTCTTCCTTTTTACGCTAATAAAAGTCGTAATAAAGGGCTAGATTAATGCAATAATTGTAGGACATTAACTGTAATTAGTTATGAATTGCTAACTCCGGATATGTAATTCATAGAGAATATATACCAGCAAGTTGGGTTAGAACCATTTAATACAAAAATTATACTCCAACAAATTTCTAGAAACTAGAGTCTGTCATATAGTTTGTGTAAGTTGCAAAAGGATATAGTAGAAGATACTATAAAAAAGCAACTTAAATACAGAGGAAAAAATGGCTAAAAAATTAGCAGAAAAAGAAGTAGATATAAATACTAAATTAGTCGAAGAATTACTATCAAAAGCAGATCCATCTGAATTATTTGGTCGCGGGTGGATTATTTAATAAACTTAAAAAGCAAATAGTAGAGAGAATTCTTGAAAGTGAATTAGAACACGATCTAGGTTATTCTAAACATAGTAAGATAATCAAGAGCGATAATAATCGTCGCAACGGCAGTTATGAAAAAACGATTATAGATGACGACGGTCATCAGATTACCGTAGATGTTTCGAGGGACAGGGAAGGAGAATTTGAACCTCAATTGATTCCTGAAGGAGTTAGGAGATTTAGTGGTTTTGATGATAAAGTGATTTCACTATATGCAAGAGGGATGACTGTCAGTGAGATACATAGCCATTTAGAGGAGATATACCAGACCAATATTTCCAAAGACCTTATATCAACTGTCACTGACGGAGTAATAGAAGAAGTTACTACATGGCAAAACAGGTCCCTAGACGATGTATTCCAATATTATATTTGGATTGCATACACGTTAAAGCAAGGGATAATCATACAGTAATTAACAAAGCGGTATATCTTGCAATAGGTGTTAACATGGAAGGGAAAAAGGAATTACTGGGGATCTGGGTCGGTAAAAATGAAGGTTCCAAGTTTTGGATGCAGGTTGTAACTGAGCTAAAGAACAGAGGGATAAAACAGATATATGTAGCATGCGTTGATGGATTAAAAGGCTTTCCTGAAGCCATAAATAGCATTTATCCTAATACGATTGTACAACTCTGTATAGTACATACGGCGAGGAATTCTGTAAAATATGTTTCTTATAAGGATTTAAAAGCGGTCACAGTGGATCTTAAAAGGATTTACACTGCAAACAGCGAAGAAATAGGATATCTGGAGCTAAAATCGTTTGCTGCTAAATGGGATAATAAATATCCTGTGATCTCTGATATTTGGCAAAGGAATTGGAGCGGGATTATTCCTCTTTTTGCTTTTCCTGATGAGATTAGGCGGGTAATTTATACTACCAATGCGATAGAATCGATAAATCGTCAAATCAGAAAAATCATCAACAATAAAGGGGTTTTTCCAGATGATAAGTCTATTTTAAAAATCGTATTTTTGGCTCTAAAAAATGCTGCCAAAAAATGGACCATGCCGATTAAAAATTGCTCTTTGGCATTGAATCAATTTGAAATTTTATGCGGGGATTTTAGACATGATTTACTGGAATTAAAAAATACAACTTACACAAAATAAATGATTGACTCAGAAACTAATTTTCTTTTGCTTAATCTGATCTCTCTTGTAGCTCTTATGTTTGAAATCTATGTTATGTTGCCTGAAATAACCAATATAAAAAAATACTTAACTCTTTTACCTAAAATTAAAAAAAACCACTTCACTATTTAAAGTAAATAATATATGGTCCTCCAGAATTAAAAATTTAGTTTCATGAATACAAAATTACGTTCTTACCTAATAGGTGTAGCTTGGTTTATATTGAGTTTGGTTACTAGCTCAGTAAACGATGTAATTTCAAAATATCTAGGGCTTAGACTTCATAGTTATGAAGTTACTTTTTTTAGATTTATGTTTAGAACAATTAGCTTAATTCCATTCATATTTTATTATGGAATAGGAACATTAAAAACTACTAAGCCTTTTGTTCATTGTATTCGTGGAATATTGTTATTTCTTGGAATGGCAGGGTGGACATATGGAGTAAGCATAGCCCCTATTACCACCGGGACTGTTATTACATTTACCATACCCATTTTTGTTTTAATTCTTGGAATCTTTTTCTTAAGTGAACGTATCATCTGGCAAAGATGGATAGTAACAATTATTGCTTTTATTAGTATTGTTGTAACTCTAAATGTACCTTCTCAAGATTTTAATCTTAACGTGCTTGTATTTATTGCTTCTGCTATATGCTTTGCAATTCTGGATATTTTTAATAAAAGAATTGTCATACAAGAATCAATGATCAGTATGCTTTTTTATTCTGCTGCCATAACAGCTCTAATACACTACCTTTTGCTCTTCATAATTGGATTATACCTACATCGCACGAATTAGTATTATTATTTATTTTAGGTATGGGTGGTAGCTTAATCCTATTTTTCATTCTCAAAGCATTTACTTATGCAGATGCGACCGCTATGTCTCCTTACAGATATCTTGAGTTATTATCCTCCGCCATAATTGCCTATATAATATTTGGAGAAGTTCCAAGTACACCAACTATTTATGGCGCGTTAATAATAGTACCTTCAACATTTTTCATTATTTATTCGGAAAAAAGAGAATTTAATAAGCAAACTAACGAACGTGGGGAAAAGCAATGAATAAACACAAATTGATTTTAACAAGTAGTGTCGCTAATAGTTTCGAATGGTATGATTATGCTTTATTTGGTCATTTCGCACCAATAATTGGTCAAAAATTCTTTCCAAATAGTGACCCTAGCATTTCTTTACTTTATGCTTTTTTAGCATTTGCCGTTGGTTACTTAATGAGGCCAATAGGTGGTATTTTCTTTGGAATAATCGGAGATAGGTTTGGCCGGAGAGCGGCCCTAAGTGCATCAATTATTTGTATGGCATTCCCAACTGCTGCAATAGGTTTTCTCCCTACATACGAAACAGCAGGAATAGCTGCAACAAGTATGATGATACTAGTTAGAATGCTTCAGGGTCTTTCCATGGGAGGTGCATTAACTGGATCAATATCCTTCGTTATTGAACATACAGAAAAAAATCACCGGGGTTTTACTTCTAGTTTTTCTATGTCTAGTATTTGTGTAGGTATTTTATTTAGTTCTTTAGTATCATATTTAATAAAATCGATTTTTACACCAGAGCAATTCAATTCATGGGCGTGGAGATTGCCATTTTTGATTGGTATATTTATTTTTTTTGCTGGTATTTACATCAAGAAAAACACGGCTGAAACTCCTTTATTTCTTAAGAATAAATCATACGGTAAAGTAGAACAACACCCTTTAAAATTTGCTTTCAAATATCACTGGTTTGATATGTTGATTTCAATTCTTATTAATGGAACTGGATCAGTAATATTCTATGTGGAATCAATATATTTGATATCTTATCTAAAAATACACAGAGGATTTGGCGAAGATGAGGTAAGTAACTTAGTTAATATTTGCTATATCATTATGATAATAGTAACTATTTTAGGAGGGTGGCTATCCGACAAAATAGGGAGGAGAAAAATATTTGTTATTAACTTAGTAATTATAATTTTAACCTCAAGATTTTTACTTGAATTTTTTGAATTTGGCAATTTCACTTTTATTATTATAGCACAAATTATCATTGCAATTCTAGCTGCGCTATATATAGGCCCTGAACCGGCTCTACAGGCTGAGTTGTATCCAACTAAAATCAGAAGCACAGCTCTTTCGGTTTCTTATAATACTGCTACTAGCATTTTTGGGGGTACTGCTCCCTATATAATGGAATCATTAGTACAAAACGGTAATATGGGTTCAGGGGCAATTTATATAATCGTATGCGCTGTTTTGAGTTTGATAGCTCTATATTTTTATGTTGATCGATCACAACCGGTCGTAGAAAACACTTAAAGATATAGGGAGTAAAGCAAATCACTATGGAAAATAAAATTTAGTACCTACTGCGGTTTTGTGGGACGAAACGCAAGTAATAAAAGTTATTACCTAAAATTAAATTTCCTACTCCTGAGCAACAATCTTTTGTTGCTCAAGCTGATGAATTAATTAGCATAATAAGAAAAAACAGAAATTTTTCTATTGAAGAATTTATTAATAAATTCAACCTCTCTACCGACGAAGGGGTTGCAGTAATGTGCCTTGCAGAAAGTTTACTTCGGATACCGGACCTACAAATCAGCAAGGAATTTGTACGTGATAAGTTATCTAATAAATCGTGGGAATCATTTTTATTTAAAAAAGCAAAATCATTTAAGACTATTTTTCTTCCTTCAGCATATATTTTTTGGGAAAATTTACTGACATTACTAAATCAGATAATGTTTTTGCTAAGTTGATCGATAAATTTGGCCAGCCAGTTTTTTTGAAAATCTTAAGAGAAGCAATTATGTATCTTAGCAAATCATTTGTATTTGCTGAAGATATGGAATCCGGTTTAAAAAAAGTTCAGAATTTTTTATATAAATTTTCTTTTGACCTCCTGGGTGAATCAGCCAGAACAAAAAACAGGCAACAAGATATTATAAAGATTATCTTAATGCTATAAATACTATTGCTAAGCTTTTATCATAAAGATCTAGATATAGCATCAAAACCAAATTTATCCGTTAAATTAACTGCCCTATACCCAAGATTTGAATACACTAAGCTAAATGATATAAGGCAAGAATTAACGCCACAAATTATCAGTTTAATAGAAAAAATCAAAAACAGTAACTTAACTATTACTTTTGATGCGGAAGAATCTTTTAGACTTGATATTTATTTTACTTTTTTAAGTGAAATTATAGAGCAACCTATTTTTAAAAATTTTAATGGTATCGGCCTTGTAGTACAAGCTTATCAAACAAGAAGTTATGAGCTACCTAAAAAAATAATTTTATTGCCTAAAAAAACCAATAAACAAATACCAATCAGGCTTGTAAAGCGCCTATTGGGATAGTGAGATCAAGCGCGCTCAAGTATATGGTTTGAGTCATTATTCAGTATTTACAAAAAAAGAGTATACCGATGCAAGTTACATAGCTTGCGCTAAATTAATGCTAGAAAATAGTGATTACATATATCCGCAATTTGCAACTCATAACGCTTTAACTGCTTCGGCGATAATACAAATGGCCGGAAATAAACCTTATGAGTTTCAAAAGCTTTATGGTATGGGTGATATATTACATTCTGAGTTAGCAAAAAAAACAAACGTAAGAATTTATGCTCCGATTGGTAAGTCAGACGATTTACTTGCATATTTAATGCGCAGACTGCTAGAAAATGGAGCAAATAGTAATTTTGTAAGTAAAGTAGTTTCACCAAAAATACCAATATCTGAGCTGAGTTTCAATTTACATGACAAAATTTTAAATTTATTAGATAGTGGCAATGCAATTCCTTTGCCAGAAAATATTTATCCAAAGAGGAAAAACGCTATGGGTTATGATTTAGGATACAAGACAAATTACGATTACATTCAAGAAAAAGTGGCTAGTTATTTCTCTAATACTCATAAGGTTGGATCGATAATATTACTCCGGCCTTTAAATATTGAACTAACATTAGAGAAATGATATAATGATATTGTATCAAGAGTAATAACAAAATGTCTAATAAAAAATTATCACCAAGCGATCTCAAGATATTAAGAAAGAAAGCAGTGGAAGCAATAGTTATACATGGAATAAGCAAGAAACAAGCATCTATTACCTTTGGGTTTTCTAGGAGTTCTATATGGAAATATCTTAAAGAGTACAAAATTTATAAGGAAGAAAGCTTTCGCTATAAGAAGCGAGGAGTAAAGGTAGGAACAGGATCTAAAATCAGTAAAAATCAAGAAGAGGAATTAAAATCTAAAATTTTATCACATACACCTGATGAATTGGGAATGGATTATACGTTATGGAATAGTAAAGTGGTACAAGAATATATAGAATCCAATTACCTTTATCAGTATAACAGGCGTTCTATAAGAAAAATTATGAATAGATTGGGTTTTACGTCTCAAAAACCAATTAAATCAGCCTATCAACGTAATCCAGAGAAGATAAAAGAATGGTTAACAGTCACATATCCAGAAATCAAGTCTCGTGCAATGAAAGAAAGTGCTAGAATTTATTGGGGAGATGAAATGGGGATACAATCAACAGATAATCGAGGTAAAACATATGGTCTTAAAGGCAAGACCCCAGCAATCAAGAGAAGTGGCTCAAGATTTAAATGTAATATGCTAGCTGCTATTAGTCCGCAAGGGTTTATGAACTGGATGGTATTTGAAGATAATTTTACCAGCAAAAAGTGTATTGAATTTTTAGGTAGACTTATCAGACAAATTAAGCAGAAAATATTTTTGATATTAGATAATCATAGAGTGCATCACAGTAAAAAGGTAAAAGCTTATGTAGAAAGACATAAGGACAAGCTAGAATTGTTTTATTTACCATCATATTGTCCTGATATGAATCCACAAGAACTTGTAAACCAAGATGTCAAAGCTAACTCCAATAATTTTCGAGTACTAAAATCAGTAAAAGATTTAACAATTAATGTACGGTCCTATTTAACACAAATTCAGTTTAATGGTATAAAAATTCAAAATTATTTTAAAAAGAAAGAAATAGCTTATGCTACTATATAATGTTCAATATTTAAAGGCCAGAGTAATAGATGGCAGAGAACTTATAACCTCTAAAAATTTAAGCGAATTTTTCTGTCCTGCCAAAATAGCAGAAAAATTTTCAGATATTTCTCTGGCAGTACCTGAAGAAATTAAATATGCCGTAGACTCTGCTTATAAAGAATTTAATAACTGGAGTAAAATAGCTGTACAAAATCGTGCTGCTATTTTAGAAAAAGCCGCTTATGAGCTTGAAAATAACAAATTTGAGCTATATGCCCTGCTTATCGAAGAAGGAGGAAAATCTATTCATGATGCAATAAATGAGGTTATTGAGGCAATTGATTTTTGTAGATATTACGCCAATCAAGCAAAAATAACTATGGAAGATAAAGTTCTTCCTGGGGGCCTACTGGCCCCGAAAGAAATATCCTTTCAATGCATCCAAGAGGAGTTTTTTCTGTATAAGCCCATGGAATTTCCCGCTTGCAATATTTATAGGCCAAATTATTGCGGCATTAGTAACTGGTAATACAGTAATAGCAAAACCTGCGGGGCAAACTTGTGTTATAGCTAATTTTGCCGTTAAGTTGCTGCACAAAGTGGGTATACCTAAATCGGCATTACAATTAATAATTACTTCTGCTAGCAATATCAGCAATTATGTATTAAGAGATGAAAGAATTGCAGGTGTAGCATTTACCGGTTCTTGCGAAACAGCTAAGAATATCAACTTAGCACTTGCAGAACGGAACTCCGGTATTGTTCCATTCATTGCTGAAACAGGAGGTCAGAATGCAATGATTGTTGATAGTTCCGCCCTACTTGAACAAGTAACAGATGATGTGCTTATTTCTGCATTTTATTCAGCAGGGCAAAGATGCTTAGCCTTGCGAGTACTTTATGTTCAAGAAGAAATATATGATAATTTATACAATCTAATTAGGGAAGCTACCGAAATATTAAAAATCGGTGATACCACCGATTTTAGTAATGATATAGGGGCAGTTATTGATCGTAAGTCTTTTGACAATTTAGCTCGCCATATTTCTTACATGGAAAAAGCTGGTTTTAAAGTATATTCTCACCCACAAAACAATAATTTAAAAGACGGAAACTATTTTTATCCTCATATTATAGAAATTAATTCAATTAATGATATTCCCAGAGAGAATTTTGGGCCAATATTACACATAATAAAATATAAAAGTAAAGAAGTAGACAAAATAATAGATGAAATTAACAATTATGGTTTCGGTTTAACTTTCGGTATTCATAGTAGAATTGGAGAAAAAATAGAATATTTAAGATCCAGGATTAAAGCCGGTAACATTTATACTAATAGGTCAATTGTTGGAGCAAAAGTAGAATCTCAACCTTTTGGTGGTGAGAATAAATCCGGCACTGGATTTAAAGCCGGAGGCCCTCATTACTTGCTTAAATTTATGTTAGAGAGAACCACGTGCTTTAACCTTACAGCAATTGGAGGAAATGTGGACCTATTAAGAGCGCAATTATAGGTGGTAAATAACGCATTACAATTTAAGTGTAGTGACTGTAATGCGCTATCCTAAATTTTCCTGCCTTTCTGAATTTAATATTGAGTTATGCCTATTTATGTTTTTTATAAAATTCTAAATTACCTAAATTTTATTTAAAAATGCTAATTATAAAATATATTTTTCAAACTTGTTTTTTTTTAATTTATAATTGTCAGCATCAGCTAACGGAGGCTTTTTAACTGTAATATTCGGCCATTTTGCAGACAATTCTTTATTAATCTCTACCCACCTTATTAAATCAGGAGATTCTTCTTTAATTGCATCTATCGGGCATTCCGGAACACAAACGCCGCAATCTATACATTCATCCGGATTAATTACCAGCATTAATTCTCCTTCATAAAAACAATCAACCGGACATACTTCTACACAATCCGTATATTTACATTTCACACATTCATCTGTTACTACATAAGTCATAGTTATTTATTATTTTTAATTTTATCCATAACAATTCTTGCCCTTATTAAAAGGACAAAAACAAAATACATTATAAAAGAACCAAACATAATAAAAAGCGGTAAAAGCATGGACGGGTGAATGGAAGGCCCCCCTATTTTAAGGATACTTGCCGGTTGATGCAAACTGTACCAAATATCTACCGAAAACTTGACTATCGGTATATTAATCAGCCCTATTATAGCCATAACTGAAGCCGGTTTTTCTGCTCTAACTAAACTATTACCGCTATTAACGATTGCTATATAACTAATATAAATGAAGAATAAAACAAGCATCGAGGTAAGTCGGGCATCCCATACCCACCATGTCCCCCAGATAGGTTTACCCCAAATCGAACCTGTAACTAGGGTAATTAGAGCAAATCCTGCTCCAATTGGTGCTGCAGCTACTGCCAAAACATATGAGATTCTTGTTCTCCATACTAAACAAGAAAAACTACAAATAGCTATAAAAGTATATATTCCAAGGCTCATCCATGCAGCCGGCACATGCACGTACATTATCCTTACCATTTCTTTCTGCTGATAATCTTCAGGAGAGGCATATAAAGAAAAATATAATCCAACTGGAATTGAAACTAAAAACAAGCATCCAGAAATAGGTATTAGGTATTTGCTAATTTTTAAAAATAAATTAGGTGAAAATAATTGATACATAAAGATTTATTTATTTTATCATTATAGCAGATAATATGTTTTGATTGTATATTTCACCTGTATGGGTAGATCTTCGGTAACTAGGATATTTGTCTGACATCACATATGTATCTTCGTTAATATGTTTTATAACGCTAATATTTGCCTGCGTAAGCTTAATTTTGACAAATGATGGAAGGTCAAATAAATAATGCCCGGATTTTATTGACGGTAAAAATAGAACTTTATAGCTACTTGAATCCGCAACAAAATCCTCATAAAAGTCTTTCGAAACTTCATAAGATTCTTGGGCAATAGCCGGCCCTATTATAGCCATTATATTACCGGCACCTTTTTGTCGCATTTTATAAGCTAATTTATCTATAATATCTAGTTTAGCACTGCGCCAACCGCAGTGGGCTGCGCCAATAACATTACCATCCTCACTTACGAATAATAACGGAACACAATCAGCGGTACGAATTGCCAAAATAATGTTTTTTTGAGTAGTAACCGAAGCATCGCCTTCAGACCAATTATTTAACTTGAAATCTAATTCTTCAGTACAAACAACGTTATTGCCATGAACTTGGTTTAATAATAATATATTTTTTGTACCAAAATCACTTAATACCTTATCTATATTATTTTTAACTTGATCTCTTTTTATCTGATCGTCAAAAGCGTATATATTATAACTATGAGTGGAGCCTTGGTAACTTCTATCAAAAATCTTGTAATATACTTTATTCTTGAGTAGTTCAGTTATTGCCATGATCTTTATAATAAGCGTTTAGAATATGTTTGAGAGTAAACTAACAGATAGAAAGAAAGAATACAATATCTAAAAAAAATCGAAAATAGTTATAAAAAAGAGTTTAATTTGACGCCATGCCTTGGGGCAGAATTAGAATTTTATCTTATAAACTTCACAGATAATTGGCAATTGACCAAATTAGAAGAAAATATAGGACAAAAAATAAAAAAAGAAAAGGGCCATAACCAGTATGAAGTTGAGATTGCACCTTCACCCAATACCGCTTTTTATCCAGATATCATAAATAAAATGAAAAGGAGGATTAAGAAAGAAGCTAAAGAATTAAACCTTGAAGCTAATTTTAAGTCCAAGGCATTTAGAAATGATTATGGCAGTAGTATGCACATTCACTTTAATTTTCTTGAGGATAATGATGCGGAAAAATATGCTAGGATTTTGTGCCATTATTTACCATTAACAATTACAGCTTTTTTACCTAAAGAAGAGGATTATCAAAGGCTCGATAGCAGATTTATGGCCCCAACCCACATTTCTTACGGCGGTAACAACCGTACTACTTTGATACGAATACCGGATAGCCTGCCCAAAAGGATTGAATATCGATTAGCTTCGGCAGACGCAAATCCCTATGAGGTAATATATGCCATTTTAAGCTCAATTTATTCGGGTCTTAAACATCCCCAGGAAATAACTAAGCTAGATAAAATTTATGGAAACGCTTACGATCCGCAGTATAACTTAGTAAAAATATTACGAAATAATTGATATTGATGGTCTCTACTTACCCTTAGTGAGAGCAAATAATTTCTCAAGTTGCTTTTCGATAGTAAAATTATCCATGAAAATTTGATAAGCTTCTTTAGTTTTTAAATGTACCTTATCTGGATTAGCTTTTGCCCACTGAATATGGGATTTAATAGTATCGTAAATCTGCTCGCTACTGGCAAAGGCATCATAATAAAGTACACTATCCCCAAAAAACTTTTTCAAGAAGCCATTCTGGTCAGATATTACCAAAGCTCCACTAGTTACAGCTTCAGCAATCCTAGATGTAGGTATTCCTTCTAGCATGTGTTCCTGATTGTGGATTATTAAAGCGATCCCATATTTCTGTTGCTGGAGCTGCAAGTTTTGAAGAGGATTACCGAAACCTTCCATCTTACCTAGATAAGCTTTTCCTAAAAAGCCCAGATATCTTTCTATACCGATACCGACTAATAATTCATCATTTGCTAGCTTTTTTAAGCTTTGTGCTACCCTTAAACTTTCTCTATTACATCCCCATAAGGTTCCTGTAATTAGAGCTTTATCGATCGGAACATTTACATATTCTTCTTGTCCATGCGCAAGATATAAAGGTATTATTGGTTTGTTTTTCCCTGTCTTCTGGATTATTTTTTCTACTATTACTCCAGCCTTTAAATATTGAACTAATATTAGAGAAATGATATAATGATATAATGATATAATGATATTGTATCAAGAGTAATAACAAGATGTCTAATAAAAAATTATCACCAAGCGATCTCAAGATATTAAGAAAGAAAGCAGTGGAAGCAATAGTTATACATGGAATAAGCAAGAAACAAGCATCTATTACCTTTGGGTTTTCTAGGAGTTCTATATGGAAATATCTTAAAGAGTACAAAATTTATAAGGAAGAAAGCTTTCGCTATAAGAAGCGAGGAGTAAAGGTAGGAACAGGATCTAAAATCAGTAAAAATCAAGAAGAGGAATTAAAATCTAAAATTTTATCACATACACCTGATGAATTGGGAATGGATTATACGTTATGGAATAGTAAAGTGGTACAAGAATATATAGAATCCAATTACCTTTATCAGTATAACAGGCGTTCTATAAGAAAAATTATGAATAGATTGGGTTTTACGTCTCAAAAACCAATTAAATCAGCCTATCAACGTAATCCAGAGAAGATAAAAGAATGGTTAACAGTCACATATCCAGAAATCAAGTCTCGTGCAATGAAAGAAAGTGCTAGAATTTATTGGGGAGATGAAATGGGGATACAATCAACAGATAATCGAGGTAAAACATATGGTCTTAAAGGCAAGACCCCAGCAATCAAGAGAAGTGGCTCAAGATTTAAATGTAATATGCTAGCTGCTATTAGTCCGTAAGGGTTTATGAACTGGATGGTATTTGAAGATAATTTTACCAGCAAAAAGTGTATTGAATTTTTAGGTAGACTGATCAGACAAATTAAGCAGAAAATATTTTTGATATTAGATAATCATAGAGTGTATCACAGTAAAAAGGTAAAAGCTTATGTAGAAAGACATAAGGACAAGCTAGAATTGTTTTATTTACCATCATATTGTCCTGATATGAATCCACAAGAACTTGTAAACCAAGATGTCAAAGCTAACTCCAATAATTTTCGAGTACTAAAATCAGTAAAAGATTTAACAATTAATGTACGGTCCTATTTAACACAAATTCAGTTTAATGGTATAAAAATTCAAAATTATTTTAAAAAGAAAGAAATAGCTTATGCTACTATATAATGTTCAATATTTAAAGGCCAGAGTAATAGTTCGTTATTTCCATAAACAAGACTATGGAGATCAACATAAGAATCATAGTCATTTAAATGACTCCCATACTTTTAAAAACTTTCCACTACTTGAAAATAGCGAGTCCAATGGCATATTTAGATAAGTGATATTATAACCGAATGGTAAAATATTAACGTGATGGGTTACCGCGAGGTTAAATTGTGGATTAAAAATATAATTTATAATACTAGTACTTACCTTATAAAAATGAGAGGTAAGCCAAAAATGACTAAGACTTTCAGAAAACTTAATTCCGGTGTAATCATATCCAAGCTTATCGGCAATAATAATTATACGATCGTATAGAATACCTTCACCAATTCGGTCGTGAACACCATATAAGGAAAACCTTCTTTCCGAAAAATTACCTTTTACTACATTGCTCCAGAAGTTTGTAGAATAATCAATCTCAAAAAGAATTATCCAGATCAAAAATGAGCTATATAAAAAACATAGTTTTAGGAAATTTGACAAATTTAGAAATTTTCTGATATGCCAATTACGAAAAATAATTTTAAAAATGCTATAACAGCTTATTAATATGACCTTGAAATGCTGACCTATTTCAGACATTTTATCTAACCCTGAAAAAAAATTTACAAAAACTTACAAACCTCATCAAAATCTAGTCTAGGTAATTTAGGATAAGGAGTAGAATCGTCTTTATAACCAAGATTACAAATAAAATTTATCTTATAATCAGTGTTTTTAAAAAAAGCTTCGTTAATAGCGATTGGATCGAATCCGGACATAGGCCCACCCACAATCTAATCCCATACCTCTTGCTACCATTATAAAATATGCCGCTTGTAAAGTAGAATTACGCAAACCTTCTTTATCAATTACATCTTCACTAGATTTAGCAAGTAAATCCTGTAAAAACTTGCCGGTTGGGTACAATTTATCCATTTTTTCATAGAACTTCATATCATAAGCAAATAGCGCAGTAACTGGTGCGGATTTTATTTTAGCGATATTTGCTTCCATAGCTGCTTTAAATAACTTTTCTTTTTCAAGGTCACTTTGCACAAAAACTATGCGCAAAGGACAACCGTTGGCAGAGGTTGGACCAAGTTTCATCAAATCATAAATTTGTATTAGTAATTCCCTGGAAACCGGTTTATTTGAAAATTTACTACATGTCCTATCGCTAAATATACGGTCTATAGACCTCATTAACTACCTCACCTATTTTAGTTATTTTTTTGTTCGAGTAAATTTAACATTTCCTAGAACAACCCTTTTATCTGAAAATTCAATATCAAAATTCGCTCTATTTGTTATTACATTACTAAAATCTATAGCTGCAGCTTTAGCAATAAAGCGTTTCATATACGATTTTGAAAAAATAAAATCATCAGGTACTAAAATAGTGACCAAATTTTCATAATCTACCAATTCGACAGATATTTTTCCTTTTGGTGCAATGTTCCGCGCTAGCGCTACAGAGCCAGTTAAGTCGCACGAAGCATCATCAAGGTTGATTTTAGCGCGCTGTATCTCAATTTTGTGGTCAAAATTATTTTCTTCTATAATTGCTGGTCTATTATCTACATTTACAATATAATTAACATCCAATACCAGACTTGCACTACTTACATTACGCTCGCTAAATGATGATTTATAATTACTTGCTAAATTTAGTGAAAAATTCTCGGCGTTATTTACGAGATTATTAGCAAGTTTAAAAGTAACCCCAGAAAGATCAAATAATTCTTCACCATTAACGGTAAAAATAGCTAAATGTGAATTAGCAACTTCAATGCTTTTAACAATTTTCCTTATAGGATTTGATAAATCAATTTTATAAAGTACATCAATAAAGTCGACAAAACCAATTATATCTTGATCACTGGTAATTTTATATTCTATTGCCGACTCGTCACTAGAACTACTATAATATAGATCTTTACCAAAATTTAATTCAGCTTTTCCAAGTTTATAGTCAAAAGTACAATCCATATATTCGCTAGATATTTCACGAGAAATATCTAGGTCTATTATAGTAATTTTAGGGAACGCAAGCCTAACTTTCCAAGCAAAAGGAAAGCCTAATATACTAGCATCACTATAAGATATCTTGGCATTATCCGTTTGGAGATTGCTAATAAATAATGTAACCTTAGATTTTGCAAAATGTGCCAGAGCAATCCAGCTAACTACAAATAAGGACACAAAAACTATGGCTATTTTCGTATCACAATAGAATTTCTAAATTGATATATTTCTAGTAGCTGAAGGAATAATAACTCTCATCCCATCAAGCTCTTTTGTCAAAATTATCTGACATCCTAGTCTTGAAGTATGGGTAAGACCAAAAGCCAAGTCAAGCATATCCTCCTCCGCTTCAGTTGGTTCTTCTAGGGTGTTGTAAATTTTCTCTTCTAATATTACGTGACAAGTAGCACAAGCAAGGGACCCTTCGCAAGCTCCTTCCAAATCAATATTATTCTCATGCGCAACTTCTAGAATTGATAAACCAATTGAAGCCTCAACTTCTATTTCTTTACCATTTTCAATAAAAATTATCTTTATTTTTTCTGATTTCATAATATCACTAATTCATTGATTCTATACAAACTACTTCGCGAATAACCTTTTAAACCAATTCTCCGGCAACACTTGTTGGAAGAGCTTTGGTAATTTTTACATTAACAATTTTGCCAAGCAAGGATTTCTCAGCATTTTCAACATAAGCGGATTGCATATAAGGAGTTTTACCTACTACGTGATCGCTATATTTACCTTCTTTCTGGAACAATACAGATAAAGTTTTTCCGACACAACTTGCATTAAATTCCAATTGCTGTTTTGCCAGTTCACTTTGCAAAATCATTAGACGTTCAGTTTTAACTGCTTCCGGTATCTGTTCTTTGATTGCAGCTGGTGTTCCCGGTCTTGGACTGTATTTAAAGGAATAGCATTGGCCGTATCTAACCCTTTTTACTAAATCCATAGTATCAGCAAAATCTTCATCAGTCTCACCTGGAAAACCGACTATAAAATCAGATGAAAGAACTATATCAGGCCTTGCTGTTCGGAGTTTATCAACAATGGCAAAATATTCCTCTCTAGTATGTTTTCTATTCATCATTTTTAACACCTTATTTGAACCAGATTGGACAGGAAGATGCAAAAACGGCATTAATTGGTCAATTTGGCCATGCATACTGATTAAATCATCGGTCATATCCCTAGGATGCGAGGTAGTATACCTAATTCTTTCCAGTCCCCTAATGGTTGAGAGGTGGCGAATTAAATCTGCCAAAGAAAATACTTTATCGCCATTTGAACTTTTGCCATGGTAAGCGTTAACATTTTGTCCGAGTAAATGGATTTCTTTTGCACCTTTTGTAACTAAAACCATCGATTCACGGTATACTTCTTCTGGTACTCTAGAAAATTCCGCCCCTCTGGTATAGGGTACCACACAAAAGGTACAGAATTTGTCACAACCTTCTTGGATTGAGACAAAAGCACTTGCCCCTTGATTAGAGTATTGTGTAGGTAAATTATCAAATTTTTCTTCTTCAATGAAATCAAGATCTATTAAATGTTTCTCAGATCTTGCTAGCTTAGCTACCAATTCTGGTAACGTATGGTAAGACTGAGGACCGACCACTATGTCCACGTAAGGTGCACGAGCAAATATTTCTTCTCCTTCTGCTTGAGCTACACAACCAGCTACTGCTATTAGCATATCTGCTTGGTTAGACAATAATCTTTTATCTTTTATCTTTTTAACTCTTCCGAGTTCCGAATACATTTTTTCAGAAGCTTTCTCTCTGATATGACAAGTGTTCAAAATTATCATATCCGCTTCATTTATATCATCTGTTGATTCAAAACCAAATGGATCAAGCAACTCCTTCATTTTTATAGAGTCATAGACATTCATTTGACACCCATAGGTCTTAATAAAAAGCTTTCTAGCCATTGTTGTTTACTTTAAGATGATTCGAATATAGTTGATAAATTTTAAAGCGGAATATATCATAATTCTAAAAAATTTTATATAAAATAATTTTATTGTAAATAAATGGAACCTATTAATTGGTATGGGGCTTATAGCCTAACTTTAAGAGAAGTAAAGCGTTTTATAAGGGTATACAATCAAACTCTTATAACTCCTGCTATTTCAGCCCTTATATTTCTTGCTGTGTTTGCACTAGCAGTAGGCGATAGGAAACATGATATAAACGGTATAAAATTTATTAATTTTATGGGTTACGGTTTAATCATAATGAGTATAGTACAAAATTCTTTTGGTAATAGCTCTTCCTCTTTAATAATGAGTAAAATAATAGGCTATATTTCTGATATATTAACCCCTCCGCTAGGAAGTAAAGAAATAATAATAGCTTTTACACTCGGTGCAGTTTTAAGAGGTTTAATGGTAGGAATAATAGTGACAATATCTTTGATACCTTTTGTAGAATTTACTTTGTACCATCCATTATTATTAGCTTTTTATACTCTAGCATCCTGTACACTACTGGGAAAACTTGGCATATTATCTGGAATGATTGCAAATTCTTTCGATCAACATTCAGCTATCACAAGCTATTTAATTACACCTTTATCTTTTCTATCCGGTACATTTTATTCGGTAAAGGATCTCCCCCAAATTTTACAACAAATAAATTTATTAAATCCATTTTTTTATATGATCGATGGGTTTAGATACTGCCTTACTAACCAAGCTGATGGAAACATAATTGTAGGAATATATTTTTTAGCTATATCCAATATAGTAATGTATTTTACGCTAGAAAATCTAATAGATAAAGGTTGGAGGATTAAAAATTAACTCATCTATATAATAAGTATGTTAACTTAACTACTATTTTTAGGTTGCTCCATATCCTTCTGGGTTTCTGATTCAGCAGGAGTAACCTCATTATTAGACCTAAATTTAATATTTATTATTTTAAAGTAGTGAGCTGCAAGTCTTGTAAGGAAACATCCTGTCACCACAATCGCCACTGCATTTCTAATACCGGTTGGATTCGGATCATAAGAATTAACGTTCAAATAAATACTAAACGCTAACCCCCATAATACCCCTATTTCAGCATTAAGGGTTCCTGTTAAGCATAATATTTCATGCTTCTTACGTTATTAGATCACGTAAAATACCTCCACCGCTAGCTGTAAGAAAAGCAAAAAACGGACCCCAAAGTTCTATTGGCTCTATTTTTGCCATAATAGCTATAGATACCCCCGTAACAATAAAAGAAGCTTGACCTAAAGCATCGCCCACAACTAATATATTATCCCAGAATTTATCTACCACCTCATCCTCACTAGCCCTTTTATTATAATATTCAAGAAGCGTTATTGTTGAGAAACCTACTAATACAATTATCATCATATAATACATGTAAGAAGGCGTTAGAAATATTCCCACTTCTTCTCTATTGATAATAATATCTCTCATTACTCCTCACCAACAGAAGGTAGCATAGCAAATAAAAAGGTAACAAATAAAGTTCCATTTTCTTTAGCAGCAATTGCTATACCGGAAACAGCAAACGCAATAGTTCCCATCACACCGATGAAATAAAACCACTGCGAATCGATTGTTTGCATTAACATTACGGGATATAAGTAGGTTTTAACTATTTTCTTGTATTCATCGCTATTGGAAAATTTTTTTTATTTCAGTATTAAATCTATCTACTAATTCAATAGGAACAGACTTTCTGCTAAACATAAGGTGTATTGGAGTCTTTATATTTAACTGTACTTCTTCAATATGTGAATTAACTTTCTGAGTTAATATTGCTGCTGCACCTACCAATTCTATCTGATATGAAACCATCTATCTCTCCGTGAATAAGACCGTGCAAAGCGGCAACATCATTATCATAAGCAGCTATTATATCATTATTAGCTTCATCTTTGATAAACAGATTAATTTGAGGATCAGCATAAATAAAACCTTTTGTTATACCTAAAACAAAATTTTGTAGTCTAATCTGAGCCAAAAACTCAGAAATAGACTTAAAATTCAGTTCTTTATCACTATTATTCATCATAAATAGTGAATTTTCTTCATAACGATATGGAACTGAAAAGTAAACATATTCAGCTCTTGCATCGGTATACGTAGCACCAGAAGCAATATCGCGAGTACCATCTTTAAGATCTTGTTGGTTGTTGCCAACTAACTTGTTCAGTATCAATAGAAACACCAACAAGGTGGGCAATATTTTTTACAAGTTCGATATCCATACCGACAAGGTTATATCCACCTGCTGTAAGCCTGTTAAATTGATATGGCTCCCATAAATACCATCCCCCACGTAATACTTTCTTATCTAAGCTATCATCACAACTGTAATTAATATTTTTGATATTTGTATCGTTGCTTCTTTTGTTAATATCATTTGCCAGAATGCAATTTATAAATAACTGAAACAAAACTATTAATAGGAATTTATACCTAAAAATTAACATTTTATAAGCCGTTAATATATTTCTCTATTATAGATAAGCTACCTGAATAAATGGATTAAAGAAAATTATTGAGGATAATACTTGATTAAAAACAAATTAATAGTTGATTTTTGGCTACAAAAAATAGATCACAAATAGTTTAACTGTATTATATCGTTTTTAAATCAATAAATCTCGAAATGAAATCGTTATGCTCCTTTAGCTCACAATCAGTTGGAGAAATTACTATTCTATTGCCTTTTCCAGCATACTGAATGTTTTGCTCCGCCTTTAGTGTATGATCATTTGTTTTTCTTAAGGAAAAACTAACTTGTCTTCCACCTGATAATTCAACGTAGACCTCAGATAACAAATAAGCATCTTTAAGAGCTCCATGAAACTGTCTATGGGTATTATCTACCTTAAACCTTTTACATAAAGCATCCAGATTTACCCGTGCTCCTGGAAAAGCTCTTTTTGCAATTGTCAAAGTATCTATAACCTCAGCAAGCTCAATAGAAGGTAATTTCAATAATGTTAATTCATAATTTAGAAACTTTATATCAAACTGAGCATTATGAATAACTAGTTTAGCATCTTGAATAAAACTGATAAACTCGTCCGCAATATCCTTAAATAAAGGCTTATCTTTAAGGAATTCAGTAGATATTCCATGAATTCGATAAGCGTCTTGAGGTACATTTCTTTCTGGATTAATGTAATAGTGAAACTTATTCCCAGTGAGAACCTTATTAATCATTTCTATTCCACCAATTTCGATAACTTTATGCCCCTCCTTTGGATCAAGTCCTGTAGTCTCTGTATCTAGGATAATCTCTCTCATACCGATTGTACCTTACCAATAATTTCTTTTATCTGAATTTCTACGTCTAAATCTGTATTTATCTGAAAATTTGCTAAATCTCTCTTTTTTTCTTGAGGTAACTGAATAGTTTTTATTTTATCATAAATTTTTAAATTAAAATTACCCCTCTTTCTGGCTCTATTTTGTCTACTTTCCTCGCTACAATAAACACATATAGAATAATCAAAATAATTATTAAATCCTGTCTCAAATAATAAAGGAACTTCTACGAAAATAAATGGCTCATTGATATGTTTATTTTTGAAATCATTAATTTCTTTTCTGACTTTGGGATGGATATACTGTTCTAATTTCTGTCTTTGAATATCGTCATTATATATTATCTGGCTTAACCTTTTCTTATCAAAAATTTCTCCAAATAATTTTTTATCAAAAATACAAAGCAAATCTTTTTGAATATGTGGCTGTAAGTAAAGTTCTCTAACATAATCATCACATGAAAAAGTTTTATACCCTGCTTTTTTCAGATATTTTAGCACAAAAGTTTTTCCTGAAGCAAAACTTCCAGTAATAGCAATAGATTTCATTTGTTCACCTGCCGCATTTTTTTGTGTTCATAATAATATTTCATTATTATAGCAGCTGTTTCTTCTATGGAACGTCTTGAAACGTCAATAACTTGCCAATTATTAGCTGAACATAACCTTCGTACTTCCCGGCACTCTTCTTGAATTACTTTAATATCAGTATAGTCGGATTTTTCTTTGACTTGCAATAAATGCATTCTATTTTCCCTTATTTCTACAAGAATACTAGGGTTAATAACAAAACCAAAAATAATTGGTTTTCTTAGCAGTTTTAAAATTAATGGAAACTCAGAACCACAAACAAAAGGAATGTTTGCAGTTTTAAAACCATTATATGCAAGATAAACCGAAGTCGGAGTTTTAGAAGTTCTAGAGGGACCTATTAATATTATATCCGCTTCATCTAAATCTTCTATAATTTGTCCATCATCGTGCTTTAATGAGTATTCTATAGCTTCTATTTTATCAAAATAAGTTTCATCGAATTTATTTTTAAAACCAATATTATCGTTTGTGCTAACTCCTAAATAGTCTGATATTTCATTAACGATTTTACTAACAACAGAAATACAGGGCATTTTTTTTGAGTCTAAACAAAATCTCTTTAACTTATCTTTTAAGGTGTTATTTGAAATAGTATATAATACAATACCCGGTTTTTGCGATATTTTTTTTAAAACTTCCTTAAGTAAATCTTCAGTTCTAGTCATGGGCCAGTGATATTTTTTTACCTCTATATCACTAAATTTAGCTAGTGCAGTATTTGCAGCATATCTTACTGTTTGACCAGATGATTCTGAAACTAGGTGGATCACAAGCTTTTTCATATAATACACATTCACATTGTGGATAAGTCATATAGCCAATAGGTTATATATCCATAAAACTCACTAATTAAAGAATAAAGAACACATACATAAATATCAATAAATCTGTATAGTGGATAAAATAGTGGATTAATTATATACCCCTTACATCTATTGGTATATAAACATTATTCTAAACATTTTATCCACACAAAAATATATTATAAAATAATATGTTGATAAGCTGTATATCCTTATCAAGGTGGCAAATCTATTAAGATTGTACTTTTGGATAAATAGTTGATAATTATGTGGATAAATAATAATTTACATTATTACGTAGATAACAACATTTATAATAAATATATATTTTACTAATTTATTAAGTACTTAAATTATGACTCTTTTCCAAGATACATTTAAAAGAAAAAACACTACTATTCCTATTTGGTTTATGAGACAAGCAGGTAGATATTTACCTGAATACATGGAGATAAGAAAGAATGCCACGGACTTTTTAGAACTATGCTATGATTCTGAGAAAGCAAAAGCTGTTACTCTTCAGCCTATAGACAGGTTTAATTTTGATGCAGCTATTATATTTTCAGATATACTGGTATTGCCTCATGCTTTGGGATGGAAAGTTGCTTTTAAGAAAGGAGAAGGACCTATACTGCAAAAATTCGAATCAGATAGAGATTTAATGGATATAAATAATAATTTTGATAAAAAAATAAATTGTATATATGATACAGTAAATAAAGTTATGGCTTCTCTAGATAAAAGCAAATCACTAATTGGGTTTGCTGGTAGTCCATGGACTGTAGCAAGTTATATGCTGGAAGGAAAGGGTAAACAAGACTTTTCTGTTAGTAAAAATTTTCTTTATAATAAGAAAAAACTAGCACTACAGTTAATAGATATTATTACAGAGAAAACTATTGAATATCTTCTAGGCCAAATAAATGCTGGAGTAGATATCATACAATTATTTGATTCCTGGGCCGGTGTTTTATCTGGAGAAGAATATAAAGTTTTTGTTATAAAACCTACGAAAAAAATTGTAAGCTCAATAAAAGAGAAACATCCGAGTTTACCTATTATAGGGTTTCCACGAGGATCAGGTTATTTATACCAGGAATACATAAACCAAACTAATATTGATGCTATAGGAGTAGACCAATTTGTGCCACTAGACATAATGAAAAAATGGCAAGGAAATATTGTTGTTCAAGGGAATTTTGACCCTGTGCTGCTACTGGGAAATAAGGAAGTTATCCAGAAAAAAGCAAAGGATATTTTAACATGCCTTAATAATAAAAATTTCATTTTTAATCTCGGGCATGGTATTTTACCAAATACTCCAGTGGAGAATGTCCAATTTTTAGTAAATTATGTCAGAAATTACCAAAAATAGAAAAAAAATAGCCGTAGTTCTTTTTAATTTAGGGGGGCCAGATAGCTTATATGCTATAAAGCCTTTCCTTTTTAATTTATTTAATGACCAATATATTATTACACTACCTTCTGTACTAAGATTTCTAGTAGCAAAGTTAATTTCTACTAGAAGAGAAAAAGTAGCTAAAGCTATTTATGCTAATACTGGGGGAAAGTCACCGATTTTAGAAGAAACTTTAGCTCAAACAGAAGCTTTAAAGCAAGAGCTTATTAAAAACTCTGCTATAACTTTTGAATTATTTATCTGTATGCGCCATTGGCATCCGATGACTGCAGAAGTTGTAAAAAATATCAAAAATTATGAACCAAACGAAATTATCTTGCTTCCTCTTTATCCCCAATTTTCTACTACTACAACGGCTTCTTCCTTAAATGAATTTGCTAAAAACTTAAGTAAAGAATTTATAGATAAAATAAAATTAAAAACAATTTGTTGTTATCCATTAGATGAAGGATTCATTGATTCTCATGTAAAATTGATTGAAGCTAAACTTAGCGACAAAATGGATTTAAGCAATTATAGAATGTTGTTTTCAGCTCATGGTTTACCGGAAAAAATAGTAAAAGCAGGTGATCCTTATCAGTGGCAGATAGAACAAACGGTTTTTAAAATAATTAACAAGCTCCAACTACTTCCAAAATTTAAAAAGATAGATTACAAAGTTACATATCAAAGTAGAGTAGGTCCATTAAAGTGGCTTGAGCCTAATACGGAAGATGAAATAAAAATAGCAGGTAAGGATAATAAATCGTTAATAATAGTTCCTGTAGCATTTGTTTCTGAACACGTTGAAACTTTAGTTGAGCTAGATATAGAATATAAACATATAGCAGCGGAGCATAATATAGACTACGTTAGAGTACCAACTTTAAGTACTAATGAGCTATTTATAAAATCGTTGGCAAATATGATTCTAAATTTTTCTAGTAGAGATTCTAGTTGTTTATCTTCTAGTAACTTTAGTAGAATATGTCCGGATATTTATGACAAATGTCCTTGCAAATGACCTTAACAAAAAAGTATATGTTTTGTAATGGAAAAATATTTTTTATGGTATAAAGCTATTCATGTTATAGCTGTTATTTCTTGGATGGCAGCTATGTTTTATTTGCCAAGGTTATTTGTTTACCACAGTAGACCTAATATTACTCCGGAAATGGATAAAACTTTCAAGTTGATGGAGAAAAGATTAATTAGGATAATAATGACTCCGGCAATGATAGTTACTTATATATTCGGCTTTCTAGTAGCTTATATATATGGTTTTGTAGCACTTGGAATTTGGTTTCATATAAAAATGGCTGCAGTACTAGCTTTAACTATTTTGCATGGAATACAAGCAAAATGGATAAAAGATTTCGCAAAAGGTAAAAATACCCACACGGAAAAATTTTATAGAGTTATCAATGAAATCCCTGTAGTTTTTATGATAATTGCCGTTGTTATGGTTATAGTAAAACCATTTGAATAACTTAGAAAATTATTTTCTATATTTACCCAATGATATATTTGTATTATAATAAGGTTAATTTTTAGTTAGAAATTTATCACTTATTCTATGGCCATTTTGGAAATAATTACTGCCCCTGACCCTATTTTAAAAAGGAAAGCTCAACATGTTGAATCAGTAGATGATAGTATCAGGGAAATTATGGATAATATGCTTGAAACAATGTACCATGACAAAGGTGTAGGTCTTGCTGCTAACCAGGTGGGTATTTTAAAAAGAATAATTGTTATGGATTTGCAAGATGAAGATGAGACCCAAAGACCACAAGGGTTCTATCCGTTATTTATGGCAAATCCTACTATAACCGATTGTTCTAAAGAAATGATAGAAGCTACAGAAGCCTGTCTTTCCGTTCCTGATCAAAAGGTAGTTGTATCTCGGCATGCTTCTGTTAAAATCAAATACCTAGATTATAATAATGAATCTAAGGAATTAGAAACTGGTGGTTGGCTTGCGAGAGCTATTCAACATGAAACAGATCACCTAGAAGGTAAGCTGTTGTTAGACTATTTGTCTCCCTTGAAAAAGAACGTAGTAATCCGTAAGTTAACAAAATTAAAGAAATTTTCTACCGCAAATTAGCTGCAAATAGCTAAAAATCCTTCATCGATTTATCCATTACCATTTTAAAGAGATTTTCAGATATTTATAATTTTATATATTGGTATTAATTGACTAGATGGGGGTAATCAATTATAATTTTATTTCTGATTTATCAGAATTGTACTTGGGATTAAATTCTAGGAGCTAGTTAAATGAATTTATGCAATTAAGCATAAATAGAATACTAGTAAATCTTTTGAATCTATACAATTTAACGAGGAAATTAAAGAATTGGATAAATTTAACAACCCTATTATTGAATTAAAAAATATAAGCAAAAGCTTTAATACAGAACCCATCTTAAACAATTTCAATTTTACTCTTTACGATAATAAATTCATTACGATACTGGGTCCTTCTGGATCAGGTAAGACCACTATTATAAAATTAATAGCCGGTTTTGAATCCTCAGATAATGGAGATATATTTCTTAACGGTATAAAGGTGAATGATTTACCTGCCAATAAGCGGGAAGTTAATACCGTATTTCAGAATTATAGTCTGTTTCCTCATATGAATGTGTACGACAATATAGCTTTTGGTCTTCGGATGAAAAAGAAAAACCAAAATTATATTGATAAAGCTGTTAGCGATTCTTTAAAACTGATAAAAATGGAGAAATTTGCTGACAGGAAACCAGGAGAATTATCTGGTGGTCAACAGCAAAGGGTAGCTGTAGCAAGGGCCATTGTTAATAAGCCACTAATTTTATTACTTGATGAACCTCTTAGTGCTCTTGACGAAAAACTCAGAAAGGAAATGCAGGTGGAGCTTAAGTCGATGCAAAGGGATTTAGGAATCACTTTCATATTAGTAACTCATGATCAGGAAGAAGCTTTATCCATATCTGATACCGTAATTGTCCTCAATAATGGCAAAATAGAGCAAATTGGCTCACCACAGGAAATATATCAAACTCCTGTTAATAGTTTTGTAGCAAGCTTTGTAGGAGAATTGAATATATTAGATGCTAAAATTGAAGCTGTAAAAGAGAATTTATTGGCAGTAAATGTTGAGGAAGAATGTAAATATCAGTTAGAGAGTAAAAATAAATTTTCTACTGGAGATCAAATTAAAATATTAATCAGGCCGGAAAATTTCAGATTATCTTTAGAAAAAGATTCTGTAAACCTAAGTAGATTAAAGGGCAAAATTACCCAAACTAAATACAGAGGAGCTTTACTTGATTATGTTATAACACTTAATAATGGTAAAAAAGTAACAGCAACGCTTTTGCAAAACAAAGATGGCGAAATTTATGAATACCAAATAGGGATGGAAGTTTTTGTGGAATGGACGATTGGTTGTGAGGTACTAACTAAATGATGAACAAAGACTTTTTTAAAAATTTTACAATTTTAATAATTGTAGCTTGGCTAACTGTTTTTGTTTTGATACCAAATATTGGAGTAATAGTAACAAGTTTTCTGGAAAGAGAAGAAGTGCATTTTGTAAACTTTGCTTTTACTTTGGATAACTACAAGAAACTGTTATCTGTAATGTATATTAAGGTTTTTTTGAAGAGTTTGGCTATAGCCCTTTATGTTACTATTTTATGCTTGCTGTTTAGTTATCCATTTGTGTATACAATCTCTCAAACTATTAAAAGCATAATCGTTAAAGATTTTTTGCTAATTCTGGTTATAATACCTTTTTGGACAAGCTCCTTAATTAGAACTTATGCTATGATGATTGTGCTAAGATCTAATGGGTTATTGAATAGTTTTTTAATGTATGTCGGGTTAATAGATGAGCCGATAGAGCTGTTATATAATTGGGCAGCTGTTACTATTGGCCTTGTATATTCATTACTGCCCTTTATGATATTGCCGCTTTATACAGCCTTTGAAAAATTGGACCGTAATTATATTAATGCGGCACAAGATTTGGGAGCTGGAAAGATGGACACATTGTTAAAGATTATTATACCTTTAACTAAATCCGGAATAGCCGCAGGCTGTATTCTAGTTTTTCTCTCGACGCTTGGAATGTTTTTTATCCCTGAATTGCTCGGTGGAAGTAAAGAAATCCTGATAGGAAACTTAATAAAAAATCAATTCTTAATTGCCAGAGACTGGCCTTTCGGTACAGCAATAGGTACAGTGTTAACTGTTATCGTAGTAATATTAATGGTAGTTTATGCTAGGAATACTAAAAATACTGATCAATTAGTGGTATAATTATGAACAGATTAATAAGGCTATACCCGGCATTTATTTATATATTTCTGTACTTACCTATAATTGTATTGATAGTATACTCATTTAATTCTTCGAAATATGGCACCAGTTGGCAGGGTTTAACTTTAGAGTGGTATAGAAAATTATATTCGAATAGCCTGCTTATGGCTTCAACGAAAAATTCTTTCGTAGTAGCGGCGCTTTCAGCATCTATTGCTACTTTGATAGGAAGTATATCTGCTTTAGGGTTATATAGTTATAGATTTAAAGGTAGAAAAGTTTTTTCCTCTATAGTGTATGTACTAGCTATTTCTCCGGATATTATAATGGGGATAAGCCTGCTTATCTTATTTAACCTTATAAACATAAATTTAGGGTTTTACAGTTTATTGCTTGCCCACATCACTCTTAATTTACCATTTGTGATAATTATTGTTATTTCTCGTTTAAAAACTTTTAACAAGAATCTAATAAATGCAGCAAGAGACCTTGGAGCTGGTGAGTGGACTATATTTACTAGAATTATATTACCTCTTATTTTACCTTCGGTAATATCTGGGTGGTTACTTGCATTTACTTTATCTTTGGATGATGTGGTAATTAGTTTTTTTGTTACCGGACCAAATTTTGAGGTTCTACCGTTAACGTTATTTTCCATGGCACATTTGGGTATTAAATCGGAGATTAATGCTCTTTGTACTGTAATTTTTGCAGTGACTCTGGTTTTAATTTTTACATCTCATTTTATATTTAGGAGGAAAGTATGAAAAAATACATTGCGTTGTTTTTTTTAGTTTTTGGGATTCACTTTACCGTCCCAGCCTCAGCTAGTGAAATTAATGTATATGTTTGGTCAGAATATATACCAGATAGCATAATTGAAAAATTTACCGAAGAGACAGGTATAAAAGTGAATCTTTCCACTTACGATAATAATGAGAGTCTATATACGAAAGTAAAATTATTACATAACTCTAAGTCCGGGTATGATTTAGTCGTGCCTTCTACCTATTTTGTTAGCAAAATGAGGGAGGAAGGCTTGTTAACGGAATTAGATAAATCCAAAATGGATAACTTTAAGAATATTGATGAAAGCCTGATAAACAAACCTTTTGATCCAGAGAATAAGTACAGTATACCATATTTTTGGGGAAGTACGGCTCTTTGTTATAACGCTAAATATGTAAAAGAAGAAGTCGATAGCTTTAATATATTATTTGATCCAAAATACGCCCATAAGATTCTTCTTACTGATGATGTAAGGGAGGTTTTTCATGTGGCTCTAAAGTTGCTTGGATATAGTGGTAATGACACTAATGAGGAACATATAAAACAAGCTTATGAAAAACTAAAAACGCTAGTTCCTAACGTAAAAATCTTTAACTCTGCTTCTCCTAAATTAAACTACATAAACGAGGAAGTTATAATAGGCCTGAATCATAATGGTGAGGCTTATGTAGCATCTGTAGAAAATCCTGATATTAAATATGCTTACCCTAAAGAAGGAGTAATTCTCTGGGTAGATAGTTTTGCTATTCCTTCTAATGCAAAAAATGCTGAAGGTGCTTATAAATTTATTAATTTCCTTTTGCGTCCGGAAATTGCCAAAGAAATTAGTCAGGCTGTTGGTTTTGCTACAGCCAATAAGGCCGCAAAGGCTTTACTTCCTAAAGAAATATTGAATAACCCGACAATATATTCACTTAAAGATATTCAAGATAAAGGTGAATTCCAAGAGGATGTTGGCGACGCAATAGTGATATATGAAAAATACTGGGAAATGTTGAAGTTAAATAATTAAGTTTTGGAAAGAGTAATAATATAACAACGGGAACCTTATGAGCACTAAGTTCTGGGTTGGTGTTGCTTCAAAAGAACATGTAGAAAATGGTGTCAAATTGGGAATTTGCCAATTTTGCCATGGCAAAATTGGCCCAGCTAAACGCCTCCAGAAAGGGGATTTTGTAATTTATTACTCTTCCAAGGTATTGATGGAAGGTAATGAGCTATACCAAAAATTTACTGCTATAGGGTGAGGTAATAGATGATGTTCCTTATCAGGTAGATACGGGAAGCGACTTTAAAACCATATAGAAGGAATATCGAGTACCTCAATGCTTGTGTCACGTTGATATTAAGCCACTTATTCCTATCTTATCATTTATTAAAAACAAAACCTCATGGGGTTATGTGTTTAGATACGGCTTTTTAGAAATAGATCAAGAGTCGTTTCGAAATCATTGCAACCATTATGGTTGGAAGAAAACCCTGTTAGGTAAATAGAGGAAAGTAATAAGTTTGAAATTATATATCTTTTTAGGTTTTATATTTCCTTTTGAGAAGAAGGATCCTATACCCATAGGTTAAGCAAGTTGCTTATGTATATAAAGGTTATTAAGACGAAGAAATGGCTTGAAAGGCTTTTAGTTTGAAAAAAGGCAAGATGCCCAGCAAATGCTCAAAAATACTTGCCTGAATTTCTTCGTAATTAAGCCATTTAGTATCCTTAGTAAATACGTAAATTTCTATTGGTATACCGTTAGGTGTGGGATCAAGAGTACGTATTAGGAAAGTAAAGCCTTCTTGGTGAATATTTTTATTATTTTTTAGGTATTGGCCTATGTAATGCCTAAATATAGTAAGATTGGTAGTTTGACTTTCCTGATCAAATAATGTTGAATTTTCTGCTGAAAATTCAAGCATATAAGGTAGTTTCTTGATTGCATCTAATTCTTTTTGAGTACATATTTTTATTGTACTCATGTCTAGGCTGATTGCCCTTTTGATGCGTCTGCCTCCCATTTCGAACATTGGACGCCAATTTTTAACACCGGTTGTTAAAAAGGCAGAGGTTGGAACAGTTGTATATGTATTGTCAAAATTACGTATTACTACTACAGTAATTGTAATTTTTTGGATATCACCATCTGCATTATATTGAGGTAAAGTTACCCAATCACCGACTTGAATAATATTTTGAAAAGTAACCTGTAAACTTGCAATTAGCCCAAGTAGAGTATCTTTAAAAACAAAAGTTAATAATGCTGCCGCTGCTCCTAAACTAGTAAATAACGATGAAATAGAAATACCAATAACTAGAGAAAAAATGGCTAATATTGCACTTACCACTACAAAAATTCTTAAAATTTGTATATGTAGTTCAATAGCTATTTTTTTGTTTAGTTCTCGGATATTATATAAATTTGCTATGGCATTTATAATAGCGAGTATAAGAGAGGTAATAGCAAATATTACATAGGTAGTGACAATAACGTCTTTTACTTTAATTATTATGTAATTTATCAAGTTAGACTGATCTAGGATATCGCTCCAGAATTCTAGGTACAATGCTAAAAATACTTTTATAATATGTCCGGATAGGTTTTTCTTGTGAAGAATTTCAGCATATTTTTTGCTTTTATATACTATTAGTTTGCTAATACCCGGTAGTACCACAGTTTTGATGCTAATTAAAAATGGGTACAAAAAAATAACCATTATAGAAAGCATTATTAATAATTGGTATTCTCTATAAAATGTGTAGAGATTCTTTATAGTAAATAAATTTTCCATAAACGATATATGACTTATCAATGCTTGTTAAAACCTTAAAGTATTATAACCTGATTTGCTCTTACTTTAAATGCTATCAAACAATATCATTAGTAGCAAAAGACCCATATTCTTTTGGAATTTTATGATCAGGATGAGTTTCTTTCATAAAGAAAATGATAATAAAAGAAATTAGTAGAGAGATTGGAACAATAACAAGAGCAAATCGGTAATCTTCACCGTTATAACAGGGTATATCACGGACTGTTTGCCCATTACTATGATAATCAATCAGAGCTCCAATAATAGGCAGAAATATAGTACCAGTAGACATTACTACAGCATTGACAAAAGCTATCGACACCCCGCTCATTTTTAAAGGCATAGTTTCACAAATACTGGCGAAACTTAAGCATTTTGCGGTATATGCAAAACCCGCAATAAAAAATAGTATGTATAGCACATAGTAAGGAATTTCGAAAACAATAACGATAAACCAGACAATTGTGGTAACGAAAGAGCCGCAAAACATTGGTAAACGCCTGTTTTTAATTATATCTGAAAAATAAGCGAAAAAGGGACTCCCAATAGCAGCACCAAAAAACATTGTTGATACTATAGTAGTAGCTGTAGCATCCGATACTTGATAAGTAGTTCTTATAAATGATACTCCCCAAGCTACCCCGATTACAGTAATTGGAAGGTACATCAACATCCCGTAGATAGCCAAAATCCAGGCCTGAGGCGTCTTAAGTAAAAGTAAAATATCGGTAAATGGATGATTATTAGCATAAATATCAGGCAGTTCTTCATGATGATCAATAGGAGGATAATTGCTAACAAAAAAATAAATAATTATGGAAACTATAAGGCCAATAAATCCTAAGAATTCCATGGTATCTTTAAATCCTACCTTGTTCAGGATCATCTCAAGAGGAGCACCGCCAAGGCTAGCTCCCGCAGTTCCCATAAGAATTACCAAGCCTGTAACTTTTGCTACGTGTTTTGGTTCAAGCCATAATGTTCCAAGTTTTATGGTTCCAATTAAACCACATGCTGATCCCATTCCCATTAAAAATCTTGCACATCCCCCGATTAAATGGCTAGTTGTATTTCCAAAAATAAAACATGATAATGCGCAGAGGCTTGCTGCCAGACATAAAAATAACCGTGGCCCGAAGCGATCTATAGTAATACCAAGAGGAATCTGCATGGCTGAGTATGACCAATTATAAGTCCCAATTAGCACTCCAAGTCCTGCCGCCTCAATTGCAAAATTGCTAAGTAATTCGTTGTTCATGATGTTTGGTGAAACACGAATCATGAATTGATACATATAAAAGATACCGCCACAAGCTACAACCATCCAGCCTTTAATGTTTTGCTTATATGTATTTGTTTTGGGACTCATTATTCTTTTTACTATTTATATTTTTTCAGATATCTAGGAAATATATTGCACGAAATGGAAGTCTACCATATGAAGGTAATAAGTGTCAAATATTCTCCCTATTTATAAAGTGTAGGTAAATAATATGAGGTAAGTATTATGCCTACTGGTAATTTTTTTCTAAATGCTGTTTATCCAAATATTCGGGTTTACCAAAAATATCCGGATCCTGCATAATGAATAATTTATTGTTTATATTAGTAATTTTTTTTGTTGTTTTGAAATCCAATGTAATTATGTTATTTTCTTCAACTATTGTCATTGTTTCGATATTTCGAGTATTTTTATTAAATAAAATTTCGCTAATTTTACCTGAATCTAAATGACTTAACTCCAATTTATAATACCCGTTTTCTTCTTTTGCAGAAATAATCTCGAATTGATTATCAAAATTTATCTGATCAATTAACAAAAAATTAAAAATATTTTCTTCTGCTGAAATCCTGCTTAAATTTTCCATTTCATAGTCGTAAACAGAAACGTAGTTTTTATTACCTACAATCAGCAAGGGAAATGGTTTGAAGTAATTTACTCTAAATTTATACGGTTTATTTATAACTAGAATACCTGTAGCTTTTGTTCCTTGAGTGTCTGATTGCTCAAAATTAATAGCTACTGACTGAATATTTTGAATATAAGATTTTATATTTTCTACTATTTCTTTTTCTGAAGTAGCAAACGCAAAGTTGAACTTACATACCATTAATAGTATTATTACAAAATTAATAATGCTCTGATTTCTTGATTTATGTATCTTAGAGATTAGATAATTCATAAAAATTGTCCTGTACATTTGATTTAAGTTTTTACATAGTAATGAATACATAATATAAGTTCAAACAGTAATAATATTTTTTATTAATAAATACAGATGACTATTAAAATTGCTGCGTTAAAAGAAAGGGCAAAAGGAGAAACTAGGGCTGCAATTACCCCAGAAGTAGTTAAGTTATACACAAAAAAGGGCTATGGTGTTTTTGTTGAAAAGTCTATAGGGGTAGCCGCAAATTTTACCGATGAGGAATATATGGCAGCCGGAGCTAAGGTTTCCGGAGTACCACTCGAAATCATTTCTGATGCCGATATTATCTTAAAAGTTCAGCCTTCTCCAATGGATGATACCCTAAATGAAGTAAATATAGCCAAAACCGGTGCTACTATAGTGGGCTTACTTTCTCCTCATTGTCACAGCGAATATATAGATAAGGCAATATCTAAAAATTTATCAACTATAGCTATGGAGTTGGTGCCAAGGGTTACTAAAGCCCAAAGCGTGGATGTTTTGTCTTCCCAAAGCAATTTAGCCGGTTATAGATCAGTAATAGAGGCCTGTTATTACTATGATAGAGCTTTTCCTATGATGATGACAGCAGCCGGAACTGTAAATCCAGCGAAAGTACTGATTATTGGTGTTGGAGTAGCCGGATTGCAGGCAACTGCAAAGAGATTAGGTGCTGTGGTATCTGCCTATGATGTAAGAGCGGCAACAAAAGAACAAGTAGAAAGTTTGAATGCAAAATTTGTTTATCCAGCTGCTGGACTAGTAGATAGAGAAGATAAATCGGGATATGCAAAAGAAGTGCCCAAGGATTTTGCTGCTATCTAGGAAGAATTTTTGCTTGGTATAATAGCTAATTTTGACATAGTCATTACTACCGCTCAAATTCCCGGTAAGAAAGCGCCTATCCTTCTTACAAAAAATATGGTTTCTAAAATGAAATTGGGCTCAGTTATAGTGGATATAGCAACTGCTACTGGGGGCAACGTGGAAGATTTCGTTATAGATAAAATCATAAGCAAAAAAGGAGTTAAAATTATCGGTTGGTCTGCTATAGCAACAAGAGTGGCCTCTGATGCTTCAAAATTATATGCAAAAAATTTATATAATTTCCTAGAGCATGCCATAAAAGATGGAAAAATAGATTTTTCCGATGATATTGTTGAAGAAATGTTGATAGGTAAGGATGGAAAAATGATGAATAAGAAATTTAAGGTACAGAGGAGTAGTTTATGAATCAAGAGCTAGCAATTGCTAATAAACAGGCGGTAGAATTATCTGAGAAAGCGGCGCTATTGTCCGAGAAACTCAATTCGATCGCAGCAGAAGCTCAATTTCAGAATACCTCTACAGTGGACCCTTTTATATTTGCTATTACCATATTTTCTTTAGCATGTTTTGTAGGTTATTATGTGGTCTGGAAAGTAACCCCTGTGCTACATACTCCCCTTATGTCTATTACTAATGCCATATCTGGAATTATTATAATAGGCGCTCTAATTGCTTCAAGCTCGCAAGGTTTTACTTTATCTATGCTTTTAGGTTTTTTTGCTACGTTCTTAGCGTCTATAAACATTTTTGGAGGATTCATAGTAACCGAAAGGATGCTAGAGATGTTTAAAAAGAAGTAATTTACAAATAATTTTTTGTTATGTCAGTACGTTTAATTGAAATACTATATTTAGTATCTGCTGTTTGTTTTATTTTTTCTCTTAAAGGGTTATCTTCGCCTAAAACAGCAAGAAAAGGGAGTTTGGTAGGAATATTGGGAATGTTGATAGCTTTGTTTGCAACATTTTCCTTGCCTGATTTTTATCACAAAATTTCATTATTAATTACTGTTGCTTTAGGAGGTATTGCTGGGGGATATGTGGCTAGAAAAATTCCAATGACCTCAATGCCTGAATTAGTTGCTGGTTTTCATTCTTTTGTGGGACTAGCTGCAGTATTTGTAGCATTTGCTGCCTTATTACTGCCCGCAAATTTTGGCATTGCAGACCAGCAGGGCGGGATAACAATTTTAGCTCAGATTGAAATGTTGCTCTGAGCTGCTATCGGAGCGCTTACCTTTAGTGGTTCAATTATAGCGTTTGGCAAATTACAAGGTTTTATTGATTCAAAACCTCTAAAATTTGCTGGTCAGCAGTATGTCTGTTTAATTGCAAGTATTTTCCTTGTTACGATAATGATTTATTTTACCCAAAATCAAAGCATTTTTTTATTTAGCTGGATAATTATAGTTGCATTAATAGTAGGGGTATTACTTATTGTTCCTATAGGCGGCGCTGATATGCCGGTAGTTGTTTCTATGTTGAATTCATATTCTGGATGGGCCGCAGCCGGTATTGGATTTACTCTTGGAAACAGCTTGCTTATTATTACAAGAGCGCTTGTGGGAGCAAGTGGTGCAATCTTGAGTTATATAATGTGTAAAGCAATGAATCGCTCCTTGCTAAATGTGATTTTCGGAGCTTTTAAGTCATCGGGAAAAGCTTTAGCCCAACCAAAGCATGAGGAAAGGCAAGTTAAAATTAGCAATCCCGAAGATGCGGCTTATCAACTAGAGCATACTGATTCGGTTATCATTGTGCCGGGTTATGGTATGGCAGTGGCTCAGTCCCAACACGCTATAAAAGAAATGGTTGACCATTTAAAGAAAAAAGGAATTAAGGTAAGATTTGCTATTCATCCGGTAGCAGGAAGAATGCCAGGTCATATGAATGTTCTACTTGCTGAAACAAATATAGATTACGATGACGTTTTTGAACTTGACGAAATAAATAATGATTTTGCGTCAACTAATATTGTTTTAGTAGTGGGTGCAAATGATGTTACGAATCCGGCTGCCAAATCCGATCCGAATAGTCCTATTTTCGGTATGCCGATTTTGGATGTTGCCTCGGCTAAAACGATATTTTTTATAAAAAGATCTATGGCCTCAGGTTATGCAGGTATTCAAAATGAACTATTTTTTTACGATAATACATTAATGCTATTTGGCGATGCCAAAAAGGTAGTAGAAGATATAGTAAAGTCCTTTGATGTATAGTTAGTTTGCCTATTTCACAAATTTTTATTTCACAAATGGTTTTACTTGTTTATACTCTGCAGAGTAATTCTAATTATACAAATAAAATTTGTGTAAGTAATTTTGTATTATGATAGCTCAATGAATAAACGAAGGTCTATTTTCTTATCGGCTATTTCTGGAAATGTGCTAGAATATTATGATTTTACGGTTTATGCAGTATTTTCTTTAGCAATAGGACATGCATTTTTTCCGCCCGGTTCACAAGTAATTCAAACACTATCTAGTCTTTCAGTTTTTGCCGTAGGTTTTATAATGAGACCAATAGGTGGCATTATTTTTGGTTATATTGCTGATAAATATGGTAGAAGAGTTTCTCTTATTACTTCAATGCTCGGTATGACGATGACCACTTTTACAATCGGCCTTATTCCGGGTTACAGCGACATAGGTTATGGTGCACCTGTTTTATTGGTTATGATGAGGTTGATTCAAGGATTATGTATCAGTGGTGAAGGAGCGGGAGCTGCAATATTTATTCTTGAGCATTATCAAAATTTAAGACCAGGTTTTACGGCCGGAATAGTCCATGCATCAAATATTGCCGGTACTTTGCTTGCTAGTTTCGTCGGTATTATTTTGGAACAATTATTTCCAGGATTAGAATTTGTCTGGAGATTTGCCTTTATTTTAGGAGGAATCATGGGAATAATTGGTTTTTATTTCAGGCTTAGAGTATCGGAAACACCAATATTTGAAATGCTTGCTGAAAAAAAACGTACTTTAAAGATGCCTTTTATGCATGTTATTCGCAGTTCATGGCCGGCAATGCTAATAACCTGTTGCCTTGGTGGGTCTGCAAGTAGTTTAGTGTATATTATAAAAACATATATAAATATTTTTTATTGTGAAGTATTAGGGTTTGATAAAACTATAGCTTTAATTTATCTATCGTACTCTTCTGTAATTATGATGCTTACTATGCCATTATCTGGGTACATTTCAGATCATATTGGTAGGTTTAAAATGATTATCATTGCTTCAATAGCAATAGTTATCGCTGCTCTTCCTGCATTCATGTTGCTTGCATCTGTTGAAATTTGGAAACAAATAGCTGCGCTTACAGCCATCGCCATGCTAGGGGGATTTATTGCTGGTACAGCTTATATATTTATTATCTCATTATTTTCAGCGGAAGACCGATTTACAGGTGTTGCATTTGGTTACAATTTGGGTGTGGCCTTATTTGGGGGAACATCGGCAGTGATTTCGAGGTGGCTTGTGGAGGTAACCAATCTGTATCACGCTCCGGCATTTTACATTATGGTTACTTCCTCAGTATTTCTTGCTCTGGCTTATACCATGAGAAAAACCATAATTAGGTTAATTGATACTAATTTAAAGCCAAAATGACTTCTTATAGATTTGGTCTTTTTGCTGAATATTTGGCCATATTAATTTACAAATTAAAGTTCTATAACATAATTTGCCATCGCAAGAAAAATTTTGTTGGTGAAATTGATATTATTGCTTCTAAAGGCAAGCAATTAGTATTTATTGAAGTCAAAGCCAGAAATAATAATATTATGGAAAATATAGTACCGAAAAGCCAACAAAATAGAATAAGACGTTCAGCTGAATTATTCTTAAGCCACAATAACCAATATAATGGTTGGGATATAAGATTTGATTTAGTTTTTATTCGGCCATATAAACTGCCTGTAATAATAAAAAATGCTTGGTAAAAAACTATGAATCAAAGAGAAAGCACTGCAAAATGGTTTGAGGAACTGCGTAATCAAATTTGCAAATCTTATGAGGAGATAGAAATTGATTTTGCTAAGGAACATAATTTAGTAGCAGGTAAATTTATAAAAAAACCTTGGGAAAGAGATGGTGGTGGTATTATGTCTATCATGCGGGGGAATGTTTTTGAAAAAGTTGGAGTTAATATTTCGACAGTACACGGAATATTCTCCGAGGAATTTAGAAAACAGATACCAGGAGCCGCAGAGAACCCCGAATTTTTTGCCACTGGTATTTCACTTGTAGCACATATGTGTTCACCTCTTGTTCCAGCTGTACATTTTAATACACGGTACATAGAAACAACAAAAACTTGGTTTGGTGGTGGGGCAGACCTTACGCCTATGTATCCGGATGATAATGAAACAAGAATATTCCATCAATTGTTTAAAGAAGCATGTGATAGACATGATCCAAGCTATTATCCTAAATTTAAAAAAGCATGCGATGAATATTTTTTCTTAAAACATAGAAATGAACCAAGAGGTATTGGTGGGATATTTTATGATTATTTAAATACTGGTAGCTTTAATAATGATTTTGCTTTTACAAAGGATGTCGGTATTGCAATGAGGGATATATACCCTACTATTGCTCGTAGTAAAATGAATCTATCTTGGACTAAGGAACAAAGAGAATATCAGCTGATAAAAAGAGGAAGGTACGTAGAATTTAATCTTTTATATGATAGAGGTACGACATTTGGTCTTGCAACCGGCGGCAATGTTGAAGCAATTTTAATGTCGTTACCACCTGAAGTAAAGTGGCCTTAAAAGCTTAATCTTTTTGTTTAAAGATTTTTCTTCTTTACCAGTTTGTCAAATAATATCTTTTTTTCTTCAGTTAATGATTCTCTTCGGGGTTTTGCCATTTCTTCAAAGGTCCCTTGAAGACAAGTCTGGGGTAAGTACATCTGTAATTAATACTCCATTAAAATGATCTATCTCATGCTGCAGCACCCTTGCATAAAACCCGGTTTCGATTTTTGAAATTTCTAGCCCCTTCTCATTCTGGTATTTAACTTTAATGGCATTATATCTTGGTACTTGTCCACAGATGATTTTTACTGAATAACAGGCCTCAAAATCACTATATTTTCCTTGAGCTTCAACCGGTTCATATTCTGCATTAATTAGTGTGTGCATGGGATAAATTTTAGCGTTGTCGCGAAGCAGAGAAGCAGTTTCTGGTATATAGATTACCGCAATATTCTTATTTATACCTATCTGCGGAGCAGCGAGACCTACACCCTCAAGTGCAAATAACATTTCCGTCATTAGAGCTATTATATTTTTATCTTCATCTGATAAAGGAAATGTAAGCCTTTTGGTCTTCGATTTTAATACCGATTTCTCTTTATCGATAAAATCTTCAATTGCTATAATCTTTTTTCTCATATCTTTAAGAGTTCTAGTAATCTCTTTATCGATAATAAATTAAATCCAATAATCCGTCTATTGATATATAAGTAAACTAATTATTAATACATTAACTATTTTTTAACTAAATACGTTTACCATTTTAATTATGTGCTTTTACATCCTAAATATTTGTATTTTTATGGTTACCTTTTTTATGTTCAAATTTTTAGCGAGGAATAACCTATGGCAAAGGAAAGATCATTTTGGGACTGGATTTTCGGGAGTTCATGCTGCAGTGATAGGGGTAAGAATTATGCTAGAAAAGAAAGAGAGGAAAGCAAGAATAAAACAGGCGAGGTTTCAAAAGTTAGTAAGAGTTTACAGGAAGAAATTGAAAATGAACCTGGATTAATGTGGGCAGAAGTTCGATTTGATGAAGATAGTGCGTATAATAATTCTTTGACAGGAGAAGAAGGAGGCGACTGCTATGAAATCAGATAATTATAATTCTTAGATACTAGGTACAAGTACAAAGCCTTCTCTAAAATTTTAGGCGAGTCTGTCATATAGTTTGTGTAAGTTGCAAAAGGATATAGTAGAAGATACTATAAAAAAGCAACTTAAATACAGAGGAAAAAATGGCTAAAAAATTAGCAGAAAAAGAAGTAGATATAAATACTAAATTAGTCGAAGAATTACTATCAAAAGCAGATCCATCTGAATTATTTGGTCGCGGGTGGATTATTTAATAAACTTAAAAAGCAAATAGTAGAGAGAATTCTTGAAAGTGAATTAGAACACGATCTAGGTTATTCTAAACATAGTAAGATAATCAAGAGCGATAATAATCGTCGCAACGGCAGTTATGAAAAAACGATTATAGATGACGACGGTCATCAGATTACCGTAGATGTTTCGAGGGACAGGGAAGGAGAATTTGAACCTCAATTGATTCCTGAAGGAGTTAGGAGATTTAGTGGTTTTGATGATAAAGTGATTTCACTATATGCAAGAGGGATGACTGTCAGTGAGATACAGGGCCATTTAGAGGAGATATACCAGACCAATATTTCCAAGGACCTTATATCAACTGTCACTGACGGAGTAATAGAAGAAGTTACTACATGGCAAAACAGGTCCCTAGACGATGTATATCCAATATTATATTTGGATTGCATACACGTTAAAGCAAGGGATAATCATACAGTAATTAACAAAGCGGTATATCTTGCAATAGGTGTTAACATGGAAGGGAAAAAGGAATTACTGGGGATCTGGGTCGGTAAAAATGAAGGTTCCAAGTTTTGGATGCAGGTTGTAACTGAGCTAAAGAACAGAGGGATAAAACAGATATATGTAGCATGCGTTGATGGATTAAAAGGCTTTCCTGAAGCCATAAATAGCATTTATCCTAATACGATTGTACAACTCTGTATAGTACATATGGCGAGGAATTCTGTAAAATATGTTTCTTATAAGGATTTAAAAGCGGTCACAGCGGATCTTAAAAGGATTTACACTGCAAACAGCGAAGAAATAGGATATCTGGAGCTAAAATCGTTTGCTGCTAAATGGGATAATAAATATCCTGTGATCTCTGATATTTGGCAAAGGAATTGGAGCGGGATTATTCCTCTTTTTGCTTTTTCTGATGAGATTAGGCGGGTAATTTATACTACCAATGCGATAGAATCGATAAATCGTCAAATCAGAAAAATCATCAACAATAAAAGGGTTTTTCCAGATGATAAGTCTATTTTAAAAATCGTATTTTTGGCTCTAAAAAATGCTGCCAAAAAATGGACCATGCCGATTAAAAATTGGTCTTTGGCATTGAATCAATTTGAAATTTTATGCGGGGATTTTAGGCATGATTTACTGGAATTAAAAAATACAACAACTTACACAAAATAAATGATTGACTCTTTTAAGCTGTTAAAATTTCTAAAAATCAAGGGAAGGCTTTAAACTAATTTGCCAGCGATTTTTTGTATAGAAGATTGTAAATTTCACAGCTTTCTATGAGTTCTTTATGTGCACCACTACTGACTAATTTTCCTTGGTCTAGGACTAAAATATTGTCGAAATCCTGAATAGAACTAATGCGGTGAGCTATTGATATGACAGTTTTACCATACATAATCCTTTTGATGTTATTTAATATTTCTTGCTCGCTTTCGTTGTCAAGAGCACTTGTTGCTTCGTCCAGAAATAATATTTCTGGTCTATAAAGAAGGGCTCTTGCAATTGCAATTCTCTGTTTTTGTCCCCCCGATATTCTCATTCCTTTTTCACCAATTTCAGTGTCAAGACCAGCTGGTAAATTACTAACAAACTTATCGATACCACATAAATGTACTACCTGATGAAAATCCTCTTTTTTTGCTTCTGGATTAGAAAACATAATGTTATATCTTATTGTTCCAGAAAAAATATCTGGATCTTGAGGGGTATAGGCAATTATTTTTCTTATAAAATTTGGGTCATAAGAATTTATATCATGGCCAGCTAATTTAATTTTTCCAGCCTGATGATTATAAAAATTGAGCAATAACTGCATTATAGTACTTTTACCGGAACCTGATTTGCCCACTATAGCAGTAAATTGATTCTGTTTTATGTTAAAGCTAATATTATCAAGAGTGAGGATATCTTTTCTTGAGGGATAATAAAATTTTACATTTTCAAAAGAAATATTACAATTTTGTAAAACATTTTCAAATTTTTTATGAGGTTTAGCAACTAAATGCTGATTAGTGAAAGTTTTAGTATTTAACCTTAAATTAAAAACCCTATCAAGAGCGGCAAGAGGGCCCTGTATTTCACTAAATAATTCTGCAATGCCCCCCGTACTCATCCCAACCACCATCGCATAATAAATAAATGATATCATCTGGCCGGAAGTCATTTTGTCATTAATTATGTCAAGGCTTCCTATCCATATTACCATAGTTATAGATCCCGCTATAGCAGATATCGCAAGGGCAAAAAATAAGGACCTTAGCTTAAGTCTTTTACTTGAATGTTTAATATAGGTAGCAATTCTTTCATTAAACCTCTTTAAATTATGAGGTTGTTGATTAAAGGCGTATAAAGTTCTAATAGCCGAAAAACTTTCTTCTATAAAAGATGATAGATTGGATTTTTCTGCCATTACTTTTCTAGAAATACTTCTTATATGTTTACTTAAATGCAAAAGGGGTATAAGCAGAACTGGCACAATAAAAATAACTAACATTGATAATTTAGCACTTTGTAAAAACATCAAAATAATTGCCCCAGATAGCATTATAGAATTGCGAATAAAAAAGGATAAGAAATTAGTAATTAGAGTTCCTACTGACTCAAGATCTGAACCAAGCCTTGAAATAATGTCCCCGATTTTTAATTCTTCAAATACGGCTATTTCAAGCTGGAGTAAATCTTCGTAACTATCTGCTCTGATTTGAGAAGTAATTTTCTCCGCTACAATATTAATGAAATACGAACGAAAAAAGCTACCAATTGCAAATATAGCAATTAGCCCTGACGTTAAAAAAATTGCATTGTTAATTGAATTAAGTTGGTTAGTGCTTAATCCATTATCTACTAAATGTCTAAAAACTGTTCCTAGACCAAGTAATGAGAGGGCAACTGTAAATAATGAACAAAATACTATTATTAAATTGAATTTATGATTTTTTAAATATCCAATTAATATGCTAACGCTATTATTCATAATAGATCCTTAATCTGAATATCTAAATCTTTAGATAAAACACTAAACAAATCTTTTCCTGATTTGGATTTCCATGATTTACCGTCATGAAAAAAATGGTAAGGGCCACTGACCGGGGAGGAAAGCCAGATTTCTTTTACAGATGATTGCTTATTGAGAACAAATATGCCAGATTGCGTAGTAATATTTAATATATCTCCATTAATATCAACATCTATATTTCCGGCTGCATCATTATCCTCAATTATTTTTGCAATAACGTTAATTATTCTAGTTACTTCCTTTGCGAAGTCTTTATCGTTTATCATTTATATTTTTACAATAGTTCTGATTTTGTTTATTGCTTTATAACCCATATAAACAGCTAGCCTTTCAATAATAATTTCTTGTTGAAAAGCTATTTCTACTGAGATAGCAGCATTACTAACTTCTACCATCAATATATTAATTCGCTGGTTTTTGTCTCTTATAGTATTAATCTTCAGCGGTAAGGTATTTTGGCTATATTTTACCCCCACTATTTTTTGCCAGTTAACAATTATCTCAGCCAATATTGGGTTTTTGTTTTTGTAGATTTTATAAATAATTTTATTAACATTCTCAATTATGGGTTTCATATTATACTGACCTAATTAGAGTAACCCCTACAGTTAATATACCGAGGATAATGCAACTAACAGGATAAAATAAGGATCCTATTGAAAGTAGCATAAGAATAAAATTACATTTTATTATTCTTAGGACAACTATTTTATGGCTGAGACCTTTCTTCACAGCTTTTTGGAAAAAGTGCTGTAAATGTGGTTGCCAGATTTTTTCCCTTTTTACTAATCTAATTAATAAAGTTAGCCCCCCGTCGGCTATATAGTACAAAGATGATATAACGCAAGCAGCAAATAATCTGTCGCTTCCAGAAGCAATAGTTAATAAACAAATACCGAGTATAAAACCAAGGCTGATGCTTCCAACATCACCAATAAAAATACTAGCCGGTTGCCAGTTGAATAAAATAAAACCGCATGACCACCCGAGAATTATAGAAGCTACAGTAATAATTGTCCAGACGTTCGGAATAATATCATGTTTGATAAAGCAGAGGATTAGTATTACAAGCGAAAGGTGGATAGACTCGGAAACTGTTATTCCATCAATTCCATCAAGGAAATTATAAACATTTAAAAAAGTTAGCAATGCAAAAGATCCGATGATCAAATCTATATTTAATGATAATTCACTGTGAAGTATTTTATGGGGATGGATAAGCCACATAACTGCTAAAACAGAACATATTATATGTATCAATAATCTAAATAATATCGGTACTTCCGCTATATCATCTAAGAATGAAACCAGGGCAATCGGGGCAAATATTAAAATAATCTTTTCAGAATTATATAATTTCCCTAAATAAAAATACTCAAATGTCGGTAATAATAAGCAAAATATAATTACTAATGCTAAACCACCACCTCTTGGAGTAACCTTGGAATGAACTCTTCTACTGCTTGGTTTATCAACAATATTAAACCTAAAAGTAAGGTTTATAAGGCATTTTACCAGAATTATTGATAATAAAAAAGATGATAAAGCAAGTATTGAAAGCCAAAGAAGGTTGTTCATAATAACATATTTGTTTTAAAACTGTAATACTCACCTCTGCTGATAATTACATGATCATGTACACTTGCATTTACCGCTTTGCAAGCATTAACTATTTGTGCTGTTAATTCAATATCTGAGCTAGAAAGTTTTGCACTACCACTTGGATGATTGTGAACCAGGATAATTGCTCCCGCCTCGTGTACCAAAATTCTTTTTATTATTTCTCTTGGATAAACAGGAGTTTGGTCGATAGTACCGGTTGCCATTATTTCATCAGCTATCAAGCTATTTTTCTTATTTAAAAATAAAACACGGAGTTGTTCAACCTGCAAGTTCCCCATATTAAATTTTAAATATTCAAGTAAAGCACCCCATGAGCCAATAACATTCCGATTCATCACTTGGTTTATGAGAACTCTATTCATTAACTCTTTAATTATTTGTAGGCTTATGAAAAAGTTTTGGTTTGCACCTTTAACTTCGGATAATTTTTCCCTACTTGTGTTAATTAAATTATTTAAATTCCCAAATTTATTTAATAACTCTTTTGCCAGGGGCTTTACGTCTTTTCTAGGAATTGATTGAAACAGCATTAATTCGATCAGTTCATAATCACTAAAGCTATTCGGAGGATTTTTAAGAAATTTATCCTTCTGGCGCTTTCTATGTCCAACATAATGCGGTAATTTCTCATTTTGTGTTTGCATATGGAGGATACAATAAATTCTTCTGTGAAAGTGTAAAAATTTCCACACCGCTATTAGTCACACCAACGGTATGTTCAAATTGTGCTGATAAAGATTTATCCCGTGTAGTTACGGTCCAGCCATCTATTTTGCTTAAAATAGTTTGATAATTACCAGCATTTACCATAGGTTCAACAGTAAAAAACATGCCTTCTTTCAACGCAAGTCCTGTATTAGGTTTACCATAATGGAGGACCGTTGGTTCATCATGGAATATTTTACCAATACCGTGGCCAGTATAATCTCTTACTACTGAATAATTATGTTTTTCAACATGTTTTTGAATAGCATACCCGATATCTCCAAGCTTTATCCCTGGCTTTATCATTTCTATACCAATCATCATAGCTTCATAAGTAACCTGAATAAGCCTTTTCGGTTTTATAGCTACCTCACCTACATAAAACATTCTGCTAGTATCTCCATGCCAACCGTCTAATATTACTGTTACATCGATATTAAGTATATCTCCTGTTTTTAGTTTTTTGTCAGACGGTATTCCGTGACACACTACGTGATTAACCGATGTGCATATTGATTTAGGGAAACCATTATAGTTAAGAGGAGCTGGAACTCCGCCGTTGGAGATAATAAATTCATGGCATAAATTGTCTAGGTAGTTTGTCGTTACCCCAGGTTCTACATAACCCGTGATAAAGTCAAGCGTTTGCGCAGCTAATTTACCTGCGGCTCGCATTTTAATAAAATCACCTTCACTATGAATTTTTACGGTCATTTCAGTTGATAAAACATTTATTTTATTATGCAGATAAAAAGTATAATTCCTTATTAAAATGAAGTCCAGTACCAGTTATGTTTAGGTTTTCGATTTTATATTAAATATAATAAAGAAATTACTTTTTCTTTCAACTGAAGGTAAAATAAACGATAGACACTAAAAATCAAGTATGTTACCATTTATCTTTCTTATGTATTTCCTAAAGTAAAATTAACCTTATTTATGCAAGATTTTAAGACGGTTTTTAATAATACTTCATTCTTTTCTAAAGTTAGCCATGAATTAAAAACCCCAGTTCATGGAATAAAAGGACTTGCTGAATATCTTCGTAACAATTGGAAAATACTAGATGAAAAAACGAAAAAATTATGTATGGACGGTATATTTGAATCTGCTTGCGCTCTTGAAGATACCATAGAGAAATTATTTCAACTGGCTAATTTTAGTGATAATAATATAAATTTCCATTTCGAAAAAGTCGACCTAATAAAAGTCGTTAAAGCTGCAGTAGAAAGGAATAACCTTTTTATTACTGATAAGAATTCGGTAAATCTATTTTTAGATTGCGAAGATAAAGAAATAAATATTAATATTGATCAATTTTGGATAAAGCAATTAGTATCCAATTTAATTAATAATGCACTAAAGCATTCTCATGCTAAAAATATCAAAGTGAAAATTAATTCGGAAATCCATCTGAATAGTAAGAATCTAATTATTTCGGTTATTGATGATGGTATAGGAATACCTTCAAAGGAATTAGACAGTATGTTTGAGGCTTTTAAGCAAGGGTCAAATATTAGTGAATCACTTAAAGGTTCTGGTTTAGGTCTTGCGATATGTAGGGAAATAGTAGCGGCCCATGGTGGAGAAATTTGGGCAAGGAATAACGAGATTGGTGGTACTAATGTAAGTTTTTCTTTATCGAAATAAAAACTTTACCTTTATAAATTAGTGGAAGTGAGACTTACAATATTTAATAAGGTTAAAAAAGAATTTGCTGAAATTCTTCATTTAGAAGTAATTATTTTTTTTATTAACCAGTGTATCATAAAAATTTATAATGATGAAAAATTATTTGAACCGAATTAAATTGAGTACCAAGATTGGGTTTATAGTATTTGTAGGCTTTTTTGCTTTTAAGGCAACCGCTCAAATTGTTCCTGTCCCTTCAGTTAATGATATTAAAACATATATTTCTCAATTTGACAGCACAGACACCCTTGTTTTATTTGACTTAGATTATGTGCTGATTACCCCACAAGATAAAGTATTGAGGTATGCAGGCGAAGAAAACAATTACCGTTCAAAGCACTTCCAAGCTATTTTTAAGGATTTTTAAAGAAAACAGATCATCCTTGGTAAGGAGAAAGTACTAATAGCTGAGTATTTAATTAGCCAGGTTTTAGCTGCCAGTAAGGTTGAGTTGGTTTCTCTGGACATGCCAAATTTTGTTAACGAGCTTGATAAAAAAATGACGGTGGTCGGATTTACAGCCAACAGTAGTGGGAAATATGGTATTGTCCAGAATGAAGCAGAACTTCATTTATTGCGCTTAAAGTCTCTGGGGTATCATTTTATTAAAGATAAATGTGGGTTTTTAAAAGGAAATTTTCCTGAATGTATCTCTCGTGTTATATTCACGAATAAAAAAGATAAAGGGAAAGTACTCTTAGGTTTCTTAGAGAAATTAAACAAAAATTACGAGAATATTGTTTTTGTTGATGACCGATTGAAAAATCTAATTTCAGTACAAAATATACTTAAAGATCATAAAATTAATTATCTAGGTATTCATTACACTGAACTGAAAGATAAAAATGAGGTATTGAATCAGGATATAGCAGATAAACAGTTTGAAATATTAACCCGATAACATATATGGTTAAGAGACGAGAAGGCAGAGATCAGGTTAAATACAAATTCTAGCTAGAAATCATAGTGTAAGAGATAAGTTGTGAGCAAGAAAATTCCTTTGAAAAAAGATACAATATTATTTGTTGATGATGAGAAAATTTGCCATACTTTGGTTAATCTTGTAATTCCTAATTTCACGAAGTATAAAGTTATAAATGCTAATAATGGCCCAGAAGCTGTTTCTCTTGGTAAGAAATATGCAAATGATATTTGTTTAGTTTTATCTGATATTATGCTACCGGATATAAGCGGTTATGAAATATATAAAATTTTTAGGGAAGACGAAAAGCTAGCTAATGTTCCTTTTATTTTCCAAAGTGGTATTTCATATCAAGAAAAGGAGTTAAAACAGCATTTGGCAGATGAATCAGTTAAAATAATTTATAAACCCTATACGCAATCTGATTTAGTTGAGTTGATTTCCAAAGTACTAGGTTAAATAAGTAAAATTGTTGAAAAAGACGGCGATTTAGCTATCATTAATTCTTTTCTAATCTAAATAATTATAAAGAAGTGTCAAATAACAGATTTTATATTACCACCCCTATATATTATGTTAATGATGTACCTCATATAGGTCATGCTTATACGAGTCTTGCGTGTGATGTAATTGCTAGGTTCATGAAATTGGCAGGTAAAGAAGTTTGGTACTTAAGTGGGACTGATGAACATGGGCAAAAAGTTGAGAAATCAGCCCTAAATAACGGTATTTCTCCTCAGGAATTTACTGATAAAATGTCTGTAAATTTTAGAAATTTGCTAAAAGCATTAAATATTATAAATTCTGATTTTATTAGAACTACTGAAGAAAGGCACAAGTTAGGGATAAAGGCGTTTTGGAATAGATTGTACGAAAAGGGGGGTGTATATCTTGGTAAGTATTCTGGTTGGTATTCTGTCAGGGATGAAGCATTTTATGATGAATCTGAATTGACTTCTGAAGGTCTGGCGCCGACTGGAGCCCCAGTTGAATGGTTAGAAGAACCGAGTTATTTTTTTGCTTTATCGAAATGGCAAAATAAATTACTGGAATTTTATGATACCCATCCTGAATTTATCATACCTAAAACTAGAAGGAACGAAGTAATAAGTTTTGTAAAAAATGGTCTCATGGATTTATCAATTTCAAGAACTAGCTTTAAATGGGGTATTCCCGTTCCGGGGGATGAAAAGCATATTATTTATGTATGGCTTGATGCTTTAACGAATTATATCTCAGCTCTTGGTTATCCAGATAAAACAGGTAATTACAACAAATTTTGGCCGGCTGATGTTCATATTGTAGGGAAGGATATTTTAAGATTTCATGCAGTTTATTGGCCAGCTTTTTTGATGGCTGCCGGTCTTCCTTTACCAAAATCAATTGTTGCACATGGTTGGTGGACTAATGAGGGGCAAAAAATATCAAAATCCCTCGGTAATGTTATCGATCCGTTTAAACTTATTGAAGATTTTGGTCTAGACCAGATAAGATATTTCCTGATGAGGGAAGTTATATTTGGTAATGACGGCAATTATTCACAAGATAATTTAATCCAACGGAACAATACTGAACTCTCTAATAAAATTGGTAATCTGATACAGCGTACTTGTTCTTTTATCTTTAAAAATTGTGGGCAAAAAATACCCGATGTGTCCCAAGAATTTATAGAAAAAATGTATCAGGATATGTTTTTTATTCAATTACAGAGTATTGTTAATGATTCCATAATCCAAATGGAAAACTACAACATTAACGCTGTTCTAGATCATATTATATACATAACCGAACAATCAAATATTTATATAGATCGGGAAACACCATGGAGCCTCAAAAATTCGGATCCTAGTAAAATGAATGAAGTTTTATACAGAATCATTGAAACAGTTAGATATATTGGTATTTTAATACAACCGTTTATTCCTGATGCCGCAGCAAAAATTTTAGATCAACTGAATGTTCCAGAGGATAATCGCAATTTTAAGCATTTAACCCAAGAGTTTGCCATTAAACCTAGTACTAGAATAAGCGAGCCACGGCCGATTTTTCCAAGGTTAGAAATAAGTAATTAATGAGAAAAATGATCCTGGTAGATTCACATTGCCATCTAGATATGCTCGTAGGCTATGTTTCACATGATAATATAATTAAACGTGCGATTGAATCAAATGTACATTACATGCAAACAATTTGTACAAAACTTGAAAATTTCCCTAAAATTTTGTCTATTGCAGAAAATTATAAAAATGTCTTTGCCTCAGTTGGTATCCATCCAAGTGAGGTAAGGAAAGTAATAAGTGCTTCAGAATTAATTAACCTGGCTAAAAATGATCGAGTGGTAGGGTTAGGAGAAACAGGGTTAGATTATCATTATAATAAGGATATTGCGCAGCAAAAACTTCAGAAACAATCTTTTGAAGAACATATTAAAGCTTCTTGTGAAAACGAATTACCGATAATAGTCCATACCAGAGAAGCTGAAGAAGATACTTATGCTATAATAGCTTCATACAAAAAAACTGACAATTTTCTTGGTCTTATTCATTGTTTTACAGCTTCAGAGAGATTTGCTCGAAAAATACTAGATCTTGATTTCTATATTTCAGTTGCTGGAATTGTTACTTTTAAAAATGCTGATGAACTAAGGTCTATTATTAAATTTATACCTTTAGATAGACTTCTAGTCGAAACTGATTCTCCATATCTTGCACCCGTTCCTAACAGAGGGAAAACAAATGAACCCTCTTATGTAAAATACGTTGTAGAAGCCATTGCTAATTTAAAAGGAATAACTTTTATAGAATGCGCTAAACAAACTACCGATAATTTTTTTACACTGTTTAATAAAGCTTCTAAGATTAGTAATTTGTCTAGTGAGATAATTGAAAATAGTTGAAATTTAATCTTTATGAAATAAAGAGTTAAACCTCAACGCTTCAAAAATTTATTATACTTCACATTTTGTCCATAGGAGTAACTCCTATTAGTTCAAATCCACTAGCTATTACTTTTCTTATACTTTCTCCCAAGGCTAATCTTGCTGCTGTTAGTTCTAGGTTATCCTCTATATTAAATCGATAATCGTTATTTTCTTTGCCCAGATTCCAGATAGCATGAAATCTAGAAGCAATATCAATTAAATAATAAGCAATTTTTTGTGGTTCCCGTGTAATGGCGGAGGAAGATAAGATTTTTGGCCAAGAAGCAAGAAGTTTAATTAACTGAATTTCTTCTTCTGAATTAAGAAGTGACAGGTTAAATTCTCTATTTGTAAAAACTTCATAAGCTGAAGGAATAGTTTCTTTTGCTTTTGCTAAAATGGATTTAGCCCGCACATGAGCATATTGTACATAAAATACTGGATTGTCTTTGGATTGTTCCTTAACTTTTGCAAAATCAAAATCTAATGTGACATCATTTCTGCGGGTAAGCATAATAAAGCGGATAATATCTTTACCAACTTCATTTATTACGTCGCTCACAGTCATGAAATTCCCACTTCTTTTTGACATTTTAATCGGTTCAGTTCCCTTGACAAAATTAACAAGCTGACTAGTACGTATGTCACTTTTTACTTTACCTTGACTAAGAGCTTCAATAACAGCTTTTATTCGTTTAACGTAGCCGCTATGATCAGCTCCTAATATATAAATTAAATACTCAAAACCTCGGTCTATCTTATCCTTTGCGTAAGCAAAATCTGCAGCTAGATAAGACCATGAGCCGTCGCTTTTTTGGATAGGTCTATCTTGATCGTCACCGTAATTAGAGGATCTTAGCAATAATTGTTCTTTTTCTTGCCAATTTTCATCTATTTTTCCTTTAGGAGGCGGGAGAGTACCATAATATATTAAGCCCATTTTAGTTAGAATTGCAACCGCTTCATCTATTTTACCGGTATCATGTAAGCTTTGTTCGGAAGTAAAAACATCGTGTTTAACTCCCAATTTTTCAAGATTACGCTTAATTAATTCTAACATTTCCGAAACTGCAATTTTTCTCAGCTTCTGACGCATTGAATTCTCATCCATGTCAAGCAGTTTAGAACCATAATCTGTTGCTAGTTTTTTACCTACTACAGCTAGATACTCACCAGGATAAAAGCCCTCAGGGATTACAGCCTTTTCACCGTTTAAGGCTTCCTTATAACGAATTAACAAACTATCAATTAGTGTTTCAATTTGCGAACCAGCATCATTTACATAATATTCCTTAGTAACTTCGTATCCACATTTTTTGAGAATATTTGCTAGTGCATCGCCATAAACTGCTCCTCTGGCATGGCCAATATGCATTGGGCCAGTAGGGTTAGCAGAAACATATTCAACGTTTACTTTTGTACCTTTACCAACATTAACTTCCCAGAAATTTTTATTATTATTAAGTATACTTTTTATGCAATCGTGCCATTTTTCTGCCTTTATGGTAAAGTTAATGAAACCAGGGCCTGCGACTTCTATATGGGCAACGTAAGGTATATCAGTTAGTAATTCTTTGAATTTAATAGCTATTTCTCTAGGATTTTCCCCAGTTTTTGCAGCAATTAGCATTGCTATATTAGTTGAGATATCACCGTTTAACGGATCCTTAGGAGCTTCCAAAGTGGCTTGATTCCAAATTTCTGGATCAGTACAGATTTCTAAACATCTCTTTTTAAGATCACTTCCTAATTCCTTAAATATATTCATAGATCAGCATTTGCAAATTTTAAATTGTAAAATGACTGATATTGTTTTATTGCATATCTATCAGTCATACCAGCTATATAATCGGCTATTATAGCCATTTCTGAATTATTTACATCATCTTTTATTATTTGACGCCAGCTAAAAGGTAATAAGTTTATATTTTCGGCATACAATTTAAAAAGACTTTTAACAATATTCTGGCATTGCAACGTAACAGCTACAACCCGATGGTGCTTGTAAACTTTTTTAAATAATAGCTCTTTTATCAGTTTAACTTCATTAATAGTATTTTCGGTAAATTCTACTAATGGACGTCCTAAATTGCGTATATCTGATTCTGTTTCAATTTTATATTTTCTAACATTCTCTCTCGTTTGTGATAAGAGGCTGTTTATCAAATGATGAGTTAACTTGCGTGCTACTTCGTAAATTAACCGTGCTTTATCTATATCTTTATACTCGTTTTTAATGGTATGAATATATTGAGCTAGTAATTCTAACTCTTCTAGATCTTTATAAGTTATGATTTCTGCTCCTATACTATCCTCTAAATCGTGGGTAATGTAAGCTACATCATCTGAAAGAGAAGCAATTTGCGCTTCGGCAGAAGAATATTTTTTTAAATCAAGATGGTGTATAGCGTCGTAATCAGCAATATATTTGGAGAGGTCTTTAGGAGCAAGAGGGCCGTTATGTTTTATAATTCCTTCTAATACTTCCCAAGTTAAATTCAACCCATTATAGGCTGCGTATTTGTTCTCTAAATATGTTAAGATCTTAAATGAGTGGGCATTATGGGAGAATCCGCCATAATCTTTCATACATTCATTTAAAGCTTCCTCCCCAGCATGGCCAAAAGGTGAATGGCCAAGATCATGAGCAAGGGCTACTCCTTCTGCCAAATCATCGGATAAATTAAGAGCTTTACATAATGATCTTGCAATTGATGATGTTTCTATAGAATGTGTAAGCCGGTTTCTATAATGATCTCCCTCATGGTTAACAAATACCTGTGTTTTATATTGCAGTCTTTTAAAAGAATTAGAGTGAATTATACGATCTCTATCCCTTTGGAATTCATTCCTATAAGGTGTTGGTTTTTCAGGGTATATTCTTCCCCTTGTTTTTTCTGGTATACACGCATATTTCTCGAGCATTGTTTTTCTCTCGTTATTTTACTAAAGGTACAGCTAGAATATATGAGGATAAAATCTTATATTCAATTGCTTTCTTTTTTTATTTAGATTTGAAGCTATAGGTAATTAATATATTTGCGGGTATTTTTCTAAAATTTGTTCCATTACTGCCTTGGCTATAGGAACAGCAGCTTTCCCTCCTCCTCCTCCATGATCATAATATACTGTTACAGTGTATTTAGGATTATTTGAAGGTGCGTAACCGGCAAAAATAGCGTGGTTTCTTCGATTCCATGCTATATCAGATCTACTAAGATCATCGTTAGTATTTTTTTTGGCTACTACCTGGGCGGTACCGGTCTTGCCAGCCATACGCAATGTATTATGGTTTAGCCTTCCTCCATAGCCAGTTCCACCTAATGTGTTAACAGTGCTATATAAAGCTTCTTTTATAAAAGCTATATGCTCCTTTTCCAGACTAAGATTGATATATTCTGCTTCAGATTTAGCAACTTTAGGGGTATATAATTTACCGTCTGTAGCTATAGCAGTTATAAATCTTGCCAGTTGTATAGGGGTACATAATAAAAACCCTTGTCCAATTGATAAATTAAATGTATCTCCTAGCGTCCATTTGTTATTAAATTGCTTCTTTTTCCATTCTAGGGTTGGGACAAAACCTGTAAGCTCAGATGGTAAATCAATACTGGTATTTGATCCAAAACCAAATTTTTGGGCTAAATTAATAATTTTTTGTGGTCCTATAATTTTTGCAATTTCAAACATATAAATATTACAGGAGTATTTTGTTGCATCATGCATATTTAAGAAACCGTGACCAGTTTTTTTTCCGCATCTAAAACCATTTCCCCCTAAGGCTGGTCCTCCATTACAATTTATGGTATGGGAAGGGTTTATTCCTGCTTCCAGCGCAGCGAGGATTGTAATTATTTTAAATATTGAACCAGGAGGATAAAGACTGTGGATTGTTTTATTTATTAGTGGTTTATGTGGGTTTTGGTTTAAATCCGACCAATATTTATTTGATAAAAAATTAAAATTATTAGGATTATAAGAAGGCGTAGAATTAGAAACTAAAACGCTACCGTCTTGGCAATCCATTACAATGGCACTACAACCTTTGGAATTTAAGTATGGTGTAATATTTTTTTGTAATTCTGCATCTATATTCAAATATAGATTGGTACCTGATAAAGGTTTACCTTCTGACAATTCCCTTACATATTTACCATAAGCGTTAACCTCAATCTGTTTATAACCGAAATTTCCCCGTAATGTTTCTTCATAAAATTTCTCTATGCCGTTTTTTCCAGTCCTGAAATTTTCTTCTACAAAAGCAAAATCATTTTTTTCGTTTTTTTCAATTCTTCCCATATAACCAAGTAAGTGGGCCATATTTTCGGCATATTTATAGAATCTGATATTTCCTGTATCAACAAATAGCGATTTTAAAACCTCCTTGCGTTCTTCTATCATGGAGACTTGATGCCAGTTTAGATAATCCATTACTAATACAGGGATTCTTCTCTCTGCTCTTTTTACTCTATTACTAATTTCTTTTATTTGATCAGTATCCAATTCAAGCATTTCTGCGACATCTTTTAATTCTTCTTCAAAAGACAGGCTGATATTTTTATCTAATAATAACCTGAAACAAGTATTATTTTTAGCAATTAATTGCATATGCTTGTCATAAATCTGTCCTCTACTAGGGAGCATAACTATCATTCTTATGCGGTTCTGATCCGAGAGCGTTTTATACTCGTTTTTTTTAATGAATTGCATGTAAAACATTCTGCCTACTAGCAAAAGTAAAAAAGCAAATTTACCTACTCCAATTATAAAAGTACGTCTAGAAATAAGTTGTCCTTTAATAGTAGTTTTATCCAGCATATCTATATCTGGTTAATGCAGTAATAGGTTTGTCAATTAGAAATCGTAATATTGGATATGAAAAGATTGTCGTTAGGTAGTAAAAATAAATTGAGAACCCTTCAAAACCATAATTATTTTTTGCCAGGAAAATTATATATTTAAAGCCTATAATGAGCAAACTATATGCGCAAAAGATTAAGATATTCGTAGCTTCGTCTTTTAGAATAAACCATCTGCTTGTATAATTTAGAAGAATATTTACAGTAATAAAAGTAAGCGAATTAAGGCCAATCGGTGCTTGATGTACATGATCTAATATAATTCCGATAATAAATAATATCCAGTATCTAATATTAGTATAAGTCGAAAAATAATAAATAATTACTATATCAAACGCAGGAAAAATCTCGCCAAATATGTTAATTAAACCTATTTTATATAATTTTAACGGTATTAAACAAATTAAAAATATATAAGCTCCTGAAATAAGAACTAATAATGCTTTGATTGATGATCTGTACATAATTAATTGGTGTGCAAATTACTATGTTGATGAATGCTAGCATTCATAATTAAACCAAAACTAATAAGCATTGATACCATCATTGTACCACCATATGAAATAAATGGTAATGGTACACCAACTACTGGCATCATACCCATTACCATTCCTATATTAATAAACACGTGACTAAAAAATATTGATATAAGGCCTATCACCATTAACTTTGTAAATATTGATTTAGTGTTAATTGCAATAGCTAGTGAACTCATAATTACCATGAAGTATAATATTATTAAAATTAAGCCTCCAATAAAACCAAGTTCCTCTGTTAAGAAAGAAAAGATGAAATCAGTAGTATATTCCGGTAGAAAACTTAAATGGCTTTGTGTTCCATTTAACAACCCTTTTCCCCAAAATCCTCCTGATCCTATCGCTATTTTGGATTGGATAATGTTATATCCTGCTCCAAGAGGCTCCCTATCTGGATCCAAAAAAATCAAAACACGATTTTTTTGATACCTATGTAATAAAGTCCAAATGATAGGTAATAAGATTAAACTGCCAATACCTAAGATAATAAAATATAGCTTTCTAACTCCTGCTGCGAAAAAGATAATAGTCGCAACTATTATGGTGATTATTCCAGTTCCAAGATCTGGTTGTTTCATAATAAGGATTGCGGGAATTAGCACTCCCATTATAGGTGGGATTAGGGTGTAAATAGAAGAAATATTTTGTTCTTTACTACTATGGAAATATCTAGCAAGCATCAGTACTATAGCTATTTTAGTGGGCTCTGATGGTTGGATGTGAAATAACCCAAGATCTATCCATCTGGTGGCTCCCATAGCTGTTTTACCGATAATTACTACCCCAATTAAAAGCAGTAAAATAAAAAAATATAAAAAATATGAGAATTTATAGATAAACCTAATATCTAGCATGGAAATTATTAAAGCTAAAGGCATGAATATTAAAAAAATTATTATTTGCCTATATGCCCATGGCTCTATTTGTCCTCCTGCAGCAGAGTAAAGTATTACAAAACCGTAAATACAAATAACTGTTATTAAAAATGGTATTGAAAAAGGGACCTTTTGCAGCTTAATCACAAACTTTTCTTTTATATAATAACCCATTTACTGTTTTTTTTGAGTATAAACAATTTTGGATTTTGGGAAAATGATTTTTACAGTTGTTTCTTTTCCGTAGTACTATCTATATTTAAAATTGCATCATGAGCGGCCAGTAGCATTTTAACTATAGGTAACCCTAATCCATAAGATCCCCCTTTTTGATAATCCTGCCTATGGATTGTACCATATTTGCTCAAGGCAATAGGTATTTCTTCCTGTTTCATTCCTACTCCTTGACCTGTAATAGCTATTAACATTTGTCCCTTATCCATTTTTACACATATGTTAATAACTGTGTTTTTATCAGAATATTTAATACTGTTACTAACTAAATTGTCTATTACTTGGCTAATCCTTTTCTTATCACAAATTACTAAAGGTAAATTTGGTTCAAAATCAGTTATTATAGAGATATTTTTTTGCCCTGAATAAAGTTCTGTGGCTCGAATTATTATATCTTGTTTAAAGAATTTACTATTTTAAATTGGCCTTCAATTATTTGATTCTCATCTAAAATATCGGTAATAAAATCAAGAATTATTTGGGCATTGCTGTGTATCCCTTCGACATATTTGGTATATTCCGCCGGTATCTTGCCAAATAACTGCTTAGACATAATCTCGGAACCGGTAACAATAAAACTTAAAGGGAACCTTATTTCATGGGCTGTAAAAGCAAGGAAATCAGTCTTGGCTTTGGTTGCATTATTTGCTAAAATTGTAGCTTGTTCGGCTTTTGTTCTAAGTGAAGTTTCTCTTTTATAAATCGCAATAATAATTATAAAACAGACTCCGGCTAGGAAACCGACCTCAAGAAACCTTTTTGTAAGGTTCTGAACTATATTATTCTTTATAAAATTATTATCGATATTAATAATCACTGTAAAAGGAAAATCTTCTAGTGGCTTTATAAAATAATTTAAGCCATTTACTATATCAAGATATGAATAATCTTGATTAAGGGTTTCTAAATTCTGATCTTGTTTTTTTAATGCTTGTAGTAACTTAGGGGGTAAGTTATTGTTAGCATCAACTATTTTATCTATTATCGGCTTTGATTTAGCAACAATACCAAAACTTTGGTCGACAATTGTAAAATTAATACTAGAATCTTTTTTACGATCATTTAGGTTCTGAACTAACGTATCAATATCATAACTTAAAACAACTGCACCTATAAAATTTTTTGTTAACTTATCAAATATTGGGTTAACTAATTTTAAACTATGATTACCAGGGGTGTTACTAATACGAAAATCTACATAACTTTTGATCTTTTTGTTTTGCTCAATCTGGTGTACTATATCTTCTACGAAATATAGTTTTTTGGATTCACCGCAATACCTTCAGTACTTGTTACTAATTCTAAATATTCGTTATTAGCCCAGCTATATTTGCGCCATCCAAATAGCGAATTAAAATGTTTAGAGAGAAAAGATGTTTTTAGAGTTTTTCTAATGTGGACTAAATCTGTAGGATTTGCTTTTATATTTCTACCTATTAGTTTTGTAAAGTATTTAGAATAACTTAACTGGCTCGAAGAAACTGTTTTTAATGAGTTAGCCTCGGCAGCCATTCCTTTTAATAATGCAGATTTTTCATTGGAATATATTCTAATGAAGTTTACCAGCGTTAAAATTATTACCATAGTGATAACAATAAACGTAATTATTTGGATATTTACATTATAATCACTATATTGGTTTTCAATGTTATTCTGCTGAAAATTCATAAATTGTTTTTAATTGATAGCTTGATATTGTAAAATGATCGAAATTTAATTTGGTTTGCCTAGAATATGAAATTATCATTATTTAATACACTTACAAGAAAAAGGGAAGTTTTTAATCCGTTAGATGCAAATTTGATCAAAATGTATGTTTGTGGTCCGACAGTTTATGATCATCCACATATTGGTAACGCACGATCCGCAGTAGTATATGATATTTTATATAGAATTTTGATAAAACTGTATGGCCTCGATAACGTTCTGTATGTAAGAAATATTACTGATATTGATGATAAAATCATAGATAGGGCTTCTAAACTCAATATTCCGATATCTGAATTAACAAGGCAAACTATTATTGATTATGACAATGATATGCATTATCTAGGCTGTTTAAAACCCACTAAAGAGCCAAAAGCTACAGAGCATATTTCGCAAATGATTGACATAATTCAAAGACTATTGAATCTAGGGGTAGCGTATGAATCTAATCAGCACGTTTATTTTAACGTTTCAAAAGCAAAAAATTATACAGCCCTTTCCTGTAGAACGGTTGAAGAAATGAGCGAAAGTGGAAGAATTGAAACCGATATAAATAAACATAATCCAGAAGATTTTGTTCTGTGGAAACCAGCCCATGAGAAGGATGATGAGTCAGCTAAATTTATGAGTCCATTTGGAATAGGAAGACCAGGCTGGCATATAGAATGTTCTGCAATGAGTAATACATTTCTTGGTTCTACTTTTGATATCCATGGAGGGGGAATAGATTTGATTTTTCCCCACCATACTAATGAAATTGCGCAGAACTGTTCTGCTTTTCCTAATTCTAAATATGCGAAATATTGGGTACATAATGGGTTTTTAACTGTTGATAATGAAAAAATGAGTAAATCCCTAGGTAACTTTATAACGGTAAAAGACCTTAGAGATAAGCAAATAAAAGGTGATATAATCCGCCTTTTGTTAATTAGTGCGCATTACCGCAAACCTTTAGATTACAATAAAAAAGCACTTGATGATGCAGAAAAAATGCTTAATTATTGGTATCGCATAATTGAGGAATTAAACCTTAATAATGAAGATTCAGTTCGACTAGATTTGACGGATATAGATATCCCTAGTGCATTTTTTGATAGCCTATTAGATGATTTAAATACTCCCCTGGCTATTAAATTAATTAATGATTTTGCTAAAGAATTCCACAAAACTGATGATCATAGAGCCAAAATAGCTGCTGCTAAGAAAATGGTACATTGTGCTCAGTTTTTAGGTTTAATTCGTCTAGATAGCAAAAATTGGTTTAAGGGGGGCCTTGATCACAATTATATTACTCAGTTAGTTGACCAAAGGTCTAATGCTAAAAAACAAAAAAATTGGCAACTAGCCGATCAAATAAGGAGTAATCTACTTGAACTTGGTATCGCTATAGAAGATAAGCATGATGGTACGACTATTTGGAAAAAGGTTAATAAAACTTAAATCTATAGTCCAAGTCGAAAATAATACTTGAAAAATCTCTTAAAAACTCTATAAATAATGCTCTAATTCCAACAATGAATACAGGTTAAATTATGGCAATAGAATATACTTTTTCAATCATAAAACCAGATGCGATTAAAAGAAACTTAATAGGAAAAATAAATTCTTATCTTGAAAATGGAGGTTTAGAAATTGCAGCTCAAAAAATGGTTAAATTAACAAAAGAACAGGCAGAGGAATTTTATGCAGAACATAAAGCGAAGTCATTTTTTTCAGGACTAGTAGAGTATATGATTTCTGCTCCTGTCGTGTTACAAGTCTTAAAAGGTGAGAACGCTGTAGCTAAAAACAGAGAAATAATGGGGGGCACTAATCCGGCAGATGCAGCCGAAGGAACTATAAGAAAAAATTTTGCTATAGATATTGAGGCTAATAGCATCCACGGTTCTGATAGTATTGATAGTGCTAAAAGGGAAATAGCTTTTTTCTTTAAAAAAGAAGAAATCTTAAAATAATGTTTCACGTGAAATGAAAGAATTTGATGTAATTGTTGTAGGTGGTGGACATGCCGGTTGTGAAGCTGCAGCAGCTTCTGCACGAGCCGGAAGTGCTACCTTATTAATTACTTTCAAGCCAGAAAATTTAGGGGAGATGTCCTGTAATCCTGCCATAGGTGGAGTTGGTAAGGGAACCTTAGTTAAGGAAATAGACGCTCTTGATGGTATAATGGCAAGGGTCATAGACAAAGCCGGTATCCATTACAAAATGCTTAATGAAAGCAAGGGTCCGGCTGTATGGGGACCAAGAGCTCAAGCTGATAGGTTATTGTATAAAAAAGCAATGTTTGCTACCTTGAATGATTATATTAATTTAACTATTCTATATGATTCGGTTGAAGACATAATAATTAAGGAAGGTAAGGTAACAAGTGTAGTAACTAAAAAGTCTGGCAATATTGAGTGTTCTTCAGTTGTCTTAACAACAGGAACTTTTTTATCTGGTTTGATCCATATTGGGCAAACAAAGATACCTGCAGGGAGGGTAGGAGAAGAGCCTTCTTACGGTTTGTCAAAAACTCTTCGTAATAATAATTTTACAGTAGGAAGACTAAAAACCGGTACTCCGCCAAGAATTGATGGTAGAACCATTGACTATAGTAAAGTTGAACTCCAACCTGGAGACTTATTGCCCACACCATTTTCTGAACTTACTGATAAAGTTGAAGTTCCTCAAATTAATTGTTACATTACAAGGACCACTAGTATTACCCATCAAATTATTAAAGATAGTCTGCATTTATCTGCAATGTATTCTGGTCAAATCGAAGGTATAGGGCCTAGGTATTGCCCTTCCATAGAAGACAAAATAGTTAAATTTGCTTCTAAAGACAGTCACCAAATTTTTCTAGAACCGGAAGGATTAAATGACCATACTATTTATCCCAATGGTATTTCTACGTCCTTACCTAAAAATGTTCAAATTGAAATTTTGAAATCGATACCAGGTTTAGAAAATGCAAAAATGATTAGACTGGGCTATGCTATTGAATATGATTTTGTAGATCCGCGGGAACTTTTAGATACATTAGAAACGAAAAAAATAAAAGGGTTATTCCTTGCAGGTCAAATAAATGGTACTACCGGTTATGAGGAGGCTGCTGCCCAAGGGATAATAGCTGGTATTAATGCTGCCTTTTCTGCCCAAAATCGGGAAAAATTCACTTTAACACGAGCCGATGCGTATATAGGAGTTATGATTGATGATCTTATAAATTTCGGCACAGTTGAGCCATATAGAATATTTACCTCTCGTTCTGAATATAGACTCACTTTAAGAAGTGATAATGCAGATATTAGGCTTACCCCTTTCGCTATAAGTGCTGGTATTGTTTCTGATCTTAGGAAGAGCAAATTTGAAGAAAAGGTTGCTAAACTAGAAAGATTAAAGCATAAGCTTGATAAGCTTAGTCTAACTACTAGTGAACTTCAAAAAAAGGGTCATACAATAGCACAAGATGGCTCTCATAAAACCGCCTTTATTTTGCTCGGTTTACCAGAATTTGGACTAGAAAAAACTTTGCAATTCTTTCCGGAATTAAAAGAGGAAAATACTAATCATCTGAAATACCACGAAACTGAATCAAAATACTCTTCTTATTTAAAAAGGCAATTAGCTGATATAAAGTTGTTTACACAAGAAGAAAATTTAGAAATTCCCCAAGGTATTGACTATAACTCCATTAAAAGTTTATCTGTGGAAACTAGAGAAAAGCTCAATTTTCATAAACCAAGATCTATAGGTGCAGCCCGGAGAATATCGGGTATTACTCCTTCTGCTCTGACTACTGTGATAATTTACTTAAAAAGTAAATATAACAAATGATGATTGATAATTTAAATGTTTCACGTGAAGTAAAGGAAGCTCTGTTAAATTATCAAAATTTATTACTTAAATGGAATAAGGCAATCAATTTAATATCAAGGAATTCTGAGAAAGATATTTGGGAAAGACATATTTTAGATTCTTTGCAATTACTGAAATATATTGATTTTTTAGACAATATTATAGATATTGGTTCTGGAGCAGGATTTCCTGGTATTGTTTTATCTATGGGGGGGGTAAAAAATATAGTACTTGTGGAATCTGACAAAAAAAAGTCAGTTTTTTTAGCCCAAGCTGCTAAATTATCCTTAAATAAAATTGTTATAATTGACAAAAGAGTAGGTGAAAAATTTACCATGAATTGCGATGTTCTAACCTCAAGGGGGTTTAGTAGTGTAAATAATATACTTGAAGTAACTACAGGAATAAAAATACAAAAAAAAATGTTATTGCTAAAAGGTAAGAATTATGAGAAAGAAATAACAGAGGCTCAAAAAAATTGGCTATTCGACATTAATCTCCATGATAGCATAACCTCAAGGGAAGGTAAAATCATTGAAATATCTAACATAAAAAAATTAGTATGAAGGCAAAGGTTATCTCAGTTGTAAATCAAAAAGGAGGAGTGGGCAAAACTACGACCGCGGTAAATTTAGCTACCATTTTTGCTGTTATGGATAAAAAGGTTTTAATTATTGATATCGATTCGCAAGGTAATACTAGTAGTGGACTTGGAATAAAGCAGACTGAAAGAAAAATTACCTCCTATAACGTATTTAATGGATTAAATTCTATCCGTGATGCTATTCTTGCTACAGCAGTACCTAATCTATCAATTGTGAGTGCAAATACAAATCTGGCTGCTATTGAGCTTGACTTAATACATCTTAAAAACTATGAAAATATTTTGCTAGAAAAACTTGAGGAAATAAAAAGTGATTTCGATTATATAATTATTGATTCTCCTCCTTCTCTTGGTTTGATTACATTAAATGCTTTGGTAGCCTGTGATGAAGTTTTAATACCTATGCTTTGTGATTTTTATTCGCTTGAGGGGTTAAGCCATTTATTAAAAACTGTAGAAATTGTAGAAAAAAAAATGAATCCCGGAATAAAAATAGGTGGTATTCTGTTTACAATGTATGACAAAAGGAACAAGTTAACCGAGCAGGTAGAGAATGATGTAAGAGCATGTCTTGGTAAACTAGTTTATAAAACTACAATACCAAGAAATGTGAAAGTTTCCGAAGCCCCTTCTCATGGTAAAGCTGCAATTATATATGATTATAGATGCTCTGGTTCAAGAGCTTATATAGATCTTGCTAAGGAAATTATTGATAACGAAGTAAATAAAGAGCTTAAAACAGCTTAAGAGAGGTGAGAGAACATGAATAATAGGGTTTTAGGGAGAGGATTATCATCATTACTAAAAGAGGAAGTGTTACCAGCAGATACAGGAACTACTCCGAATAACCTGTTAAATATTGAACAAATTGAAGTAGGGAAATACCAGCCACGTAAAAACTTTAATGAAGAAAAGCTACGAGAATTGGCTAACTCAATAATAAGTAATGGATTAGTGCAACCAATAATAGTTGGACCAACTGTTAATGGTAAATATCAAATTATAGCAGGAGAAAGAAGATATAGAGCTTGTAAAATGGCTGGTTTGAAAGAAGTGCCGGTAATAATTAAAAATTTATCCAATAAGGAGATTCTTGAAATTGCCCTTATTGAAAACATTCAACGTGAAGAATTAACAGCCATAGAAGAAGCGGAAGGATATGAGAGATTGATAAAAGAGTTTGGTTATACTCAAGCAGAGCTAGCAGATGCAGTTGGTAAAAGTCGTAGTCATGTAGCAAACCTGCTAAGGTTAAATAATTTACCGGTATCTATTAAGCTAATGGTTAATAATGGTCAGCTCAGTATGGGGCACGCAAGATGTTTGATTGGCCTTGAGAATGCAGAAGAGTTAGCAGGTAAAGTTATAGCGAATGATTTAAATGTCCGACAAACTGAGGAGTTAACTAGAAAAAATGAAACTTCTAATCGGATAAAAAAACAGAAACTTGAAAATAACAAAGATCCTGAAGTAGATAATGACTTTATAATCTTAGGCCAATCGCTTAGTGAGAAATATGGGGTGAAAGTTGTGGTAGAAAATTCATGGAATGGTGGTAAAATATCCTTTCACTATTCAAATCTTGAAGAACTCGATTCAATCCTAACAAAAATCAACTGAATATGAAAATATTTTTAGATAGTGTAGACTTAACTGAAATAAAAAGATTTTATGATTATGGCATTATTGATGGGATTACTACCAATCCTACTTTGATGTCTTATGTATCAATGGATTTCACAGAAGTCATTTCTAAAATTACTGCTATTTTGAAAGGAGATGTTAGCATAGAAGTGGCATCTAATGATTATGCTAGTATGATTGCAGAGGGAAATAAAATTCTAGAAATAAATGATAGTTTAGTAATTAAACTTCCTCTGACATGGGATGGGATAAAGGCTTGTAAATATTTTGCAAAACAAAATATTAAAGTAAATATGACTTTATGTTTTTCCTTGAATCAGGCATTATTAGCAGCTAAAGCTGGAGCAACCTATGTTTCTCCTTTTGTCGGTAGGTTGGAAGACATTGGTAAAGATGGAGTAGGGCTGATTGCTGATATAAGAACAGCATATAATCATTATGGAATTAAAACAGAAATTCTTGCTGCCTCAATTCGTACCCTTAAACACATAGAACAAGTAGCACTTTGTGGAGCTGATGTAGTAACTGCACCAGCTAAGGTCTTGTCGGAAATGATTAGCCATCACCTAACTGATGTAGGTCTGAAGAAATTTAACGAAGATTGGGCAAAGTCTGGAAAAAAAATTTAAATTAATTATCAAGAGAATAAATAATGTCTTATCAATATGTATATGTTATGAAGGGCTTAAGCAAGTCTATCAATGGTAAAGAAATTCTAAAAGAAACCTGGTTATCATTTTTACCAGGAGCCAAGATTGGTATAATAGGCCATAATGGTGCTGGTAAGTCAACCCTTCTTAGGATTATGGCTGGCCTTGATAAAGAATATGAGGGGGAAGCTTTCGTTGCTGAAGGAATAAAAATTGGTTATTTGCCTCAAGAACCTCATTTAGATCCTGAAAATAATGTTTTTGAAAACATTATGGAGGGACTAAAAGAGAAAACAGCTCTGCTTGATGAATTTAACGAGGTTAGTAATAGGTTTGCCGAGGAAATGTCGGATGAAGAAATGAATGATTTACTTGCACGTCAGGTAGATTTGCAAGAAAAAATAGATATATGTGACGGTTGGGGGATAGAGAGAGAAATAGAGATTGCTATGAACGCTTTGCGTTGCCCTGCTAAAAATGCCAATATAAATCAGATATCTGGAGGCGAAAAACGTCGAGTGGCCTTATGTAAATTACTTCTAGAAAAGCCTGATATGATTCTACTTGATGAACCGACTAACCATTTAGATGCGGAATCAGTATCTTGGCTCGAGACTTATTTAAAAGAATATAAAGGGACGGTGGTTGCAATTACCCACGATCGTTATTTTCTAGATAATGTTGCAGAATGGATATTAGAAATTGATAGAGGTAATTGTGTACCTTGGCATTCTAACTATTCAGACTGGCTAAAGCAGAAACACGAAAAAATCAGCAAAGAGGAAAAGGAAGAAGGAGATAGATCAAAACAATTAAAAAAAGAATTGGAATGGGTTCAAGCTTCTCCCAAAGGACGTCAAGCAAAAAGCAAAGCGAGGATAAATGCTTATCAAGAACTGCTTAATAAGAAAAAGGAAGAAGTTAATGGCACTGCCCAAATTATTATCCCAAATGGGTCAAGGCTAGGAGATTTAGTTATTGAGGTTGAAGATTTATCAAAAAAATTTGGCGATAAAGTGCTGCTTTCCGATTTTAGTTTTAGAGTTCCCCCTGGAGCAATTGTTGGTATAATTGGCCCTAATGGGGCTGGTAAATCTACACTGTTTAACATTTTAACTGGTAAAATACAGGCTGATAGTGGAAAAGTTAATATAGGAGATACAGTAAAACTTGGTTATGTAGATCAGTCGAGAGATCACTTAGACGATAATAAAACAGTGTGGGAAGAAATATCCGAAGGGTTAGAAGTTTTAGAACTAGGAGGTATGTCAATTAAAAGTAGGGCTTATTGCTCAGCTTTTAATTTTAAAGGCGGCGCTCAACAAAAAAAGGTAGGCCAATTATCTGGTGGAGAAAGAAATAGGGTTCACCTAGCTAAATTGTTAAAATCCGGTGCTAATGTTATTCTACTGGATGAACCATCAAATGATTTAGATGTAGACACTTTAAGAGCTTTAGAAGATGCTATCCTTGATTTTGCTGGTTGTGTTTTTGTAATAAGCCACGACCGGTGGTTTTTAGACCGAATAGCTACCCATATTATCGCTTATGATAAAGACGGAAGTGCCTCATGGTTTGAAGGAAACTATGAAGATTATCATAATTACGTTACCAACTATATGGGAGAAGACGCCAGAAATCCTAAATATAAGCATAAAAAATTGGTGTAAGTGCGAAATAGAGAAGTATTTAATATTTTGTTATTACAATATATCCTCTAAGTTAATCCGACTTAAATCATATGCGTTATATCTACTAGTATTTAACGTTACTCGATAATATAGAAACATAATTCTATTTTAACAATTACGTAAGATGCAATATATTAACGGTTAGAAAGCTATTTTAATTCGAGAAAATATAAAAAGTTTATGCTTAAATTTTAGCTCAGAATCTCAATAATAATAGCTTATCTAGCTATCGGATTGAAAAGGAAAGATCACGAAACTGTCATTTTTCAGTATAGCAAAAAAATGATGTAATTAAAAACTTTTTGGTAAGAAACGTACTTATTACTTATTAAAATCTCGTATTCCCTATAACATACTTGATTTATACAACGCTTACCAGTTTCCGATCTTTTTTTGATATAAATTCAACTTTTCCTGCGGTTAAAGCAAACAGAGTGTGGTCTTTACCTATACCCACATTTTTGCCTGGAAAAATTTTGGTTCCTCTTTGTCTGTATATTATATTGCCAGGAATTACAGCTTGACCGTCAGATTTTTTTGCTCCTAATCTTCGACCAGCTGAGTCACGACCGTTCCTTGAACTACCACCAGCTTTTTTAGTTGCCATATATTCTCATCCTTATTTTTTTACAATATCAAGAATTTTTAATTCTGTCAGATCTTGCCTGTGACCATTTTTGCGGCGATAATGCTGACGTCTTTTCTTTTTGAAAACGATAATTTTATCGTCCCTAAATTGATTAGTTATTTCTGCAGTTACTGTTGCTCCTTTTACAACTGGAGTACCGATGAAAGATGGTTTAGAGTACTCTCCCACTAACAAAACTTCGTTTAGCTCAACTTTACTACCTAGCTGCCCATCGATTTTCTCAACTTTGATTATGCTGTTTTTTGCAACTTTATATTGCTTTCCACCTGCTTTAACAACTGCGAACATACTAGCAAATTCTCTATTTATAATTACTTAAAATATAACTCCCAGAGTATAAACTGAAATCATCTGAAGTCAATAATAATTTTATTAACTTAAATATTACTACGAAATAACTATCCCTTGAGATACTGAAGTAGTATTATGATTTATAAAAGAGTTGTGGTAACATATCAATATCATACTGATATAAAGTAACTAATTGTACACATGATAAAATTTTTTAAATTAGGTAAATTATGAAAAAGGCTGGCTTGTTTTTATGCTTTATTATTTTTTATGTAAGTCCTGCCTTTGCCAAGCAATGTTTTATTGTAAAGGGAAAAGATAAAATTATTCAGCAAGAAGGAGATTGTAGTCAAAGGTACGCACCTTGTAGCACTTTTAAAATTGCTCTTAACCTCATAGGTTATGATTCTGGTATCTTAATTGATGAAATGCATCCGTTATGGTCTTTTAAAAAAGGTTACCCTGACTTTTTGGAGTTTGATCTTGTTTCCAAACCTCCGAAAAGTTGGATGAAAAGATAGTTGTGTTTGGTATTCACAAGTTTTGGCAAGAAAGCTTGGAATACAACAGTTTCAATCATATGTTACGAAATTTAGTTACGGTAATATGGACCTTTCTGGCGACAAGGGCAGAAATAATGGGCTTACACATGCATGGTTATCTAGTTCTCTTGAAATCTCTAGCACAGAGCAAATCGCGTTCTTAGAAAAATTGCTCAATAATACACTACCTGTAAGTAGAAATGCCCAGGAAATGACAAAAAATATTTTATTTGTAGAAGAATTACCCGGTGGATGGAAACTTTATGGCAAAACTGGCAATGATGTCCTCTTAAGCTCAGATAGAACAAGAAAACTTGAAATTCAGCATGGATGGTTTATTGGGTGGCTCGAAAAAGACGGGGAAGTAATTATTTTTTCAAATCATATTTCCGATGATAGAAAACAAGAGACTTTTGCAAGGCAGCGTGCTAAAGCTGACGCTAAAGAAAGATTAATAAAAATTATTGGCCGCTGTAGATAATAGAGCTAATCGTAGGATGTTTGAGCTATTTTACATAACTTCCGAGTCTGTCATATAGTTTGTGTAAGTTGCAAAAGGATATAGTAGAAAATACTATAAAAAAGCAACTTAAATACAGAGAAAAAAATGGCTAAAAAATTAGCAGAAAAAGAAGTAGATATAAATACTCGAGTCAATCATTTATTTTGTGTAAGTTATATTTTTTAATTCCAGTAAATCATGCCTAAAATCCCCGCATAAAATTTCAAATTGATTCAATGCCAAAGACCAATTTTTAATCGGCATGGTCCATTTTTTGGCAGCATTTTTTAGAGCCAAAAATACGATTTTTAAAATAGACTTATCATCTGGAAAACCCCTTTATTGTTGATGATTTTTCTGATTTGACGATTTATCGATTCTATCGCATTGGTAGTATAAATTACCCGCCTAATCTCATCAGGAAAAGCAAAAAGAGGAATAATCCCGCTCCAATTCCTTTGCCAAATATCAGAGATCACAGGATATTTATTATCCCATTTAGCAGCAAATGATTTTAGCTCCAGATATCCTATTTCTTCGCTTGTTTGCAGTGTAAATCCTTTTAAGATCCGCTGTGACCACTTTTAAATCCTTATAAGAAACATATTTTACAGAATTCCTCGCCATATGTACTATACAGAGTTGTACAATCGTATTAGGATAAATGCTATTTATGGCTTCAGGAAAGCCTTTTAATCCATCAACGCATGCTACATATATCTGTTTTATCCCTCTGTTCTTTAGCTCAGTTACAACCTGCATCCAAAACTTGGAACCTTCATTTTTACCGACCCAGATCCCCAGTAATTCCTTTTTCCCTTCCATGTTAACACCTATTGCAAGATATACCGCTTTGTTAATTACTGTATGATTATCCCTTGCTTTAACGTGTATGCAATCCAAATATAATATTGGATATACATCGTCTAGGGACCTGTTTTGCCATGTAGTAACTTCTTCTATTACTCCGTCAGTGACAGTTGATATAAGGTCCTTGGAAATATTGGTCTGGTATATCTCCTCTAAATGGCCCTGTATCTCACTGACAGTCATCCCACTTGCATATAGTGAAATCACTTTATCATCAAACCACTAAATCTCCTAACTCCTTCAGGAATCAATTGAGGTTCAAATTCTCCTTCCCTGTCCCCTTGAAACATCTACGGTAATCTGATGACCGTCGTCATCTATAATCGTTTTTTCATAACTGCCGTTGCGACGATTATTATCGCTCTTGATTATCTTACTATGTTTAGAATAACCTAGATCGTGTTCTAATTCACTTTCAAAGAATTCTCTCTACTATTTGCTTTTTAAGTGTATTAAATAATCCACCCGCGACCAAATAATTCAGATGGATCTGCTTTTGATAGTAATTCTTCGACTAATTTAGTATTTATATCTACTTCTTTTTCTGCTAATTTTTTAGCCATTTTTTCCTCTGTATTTAAGTTGCTTTTTTATAGTATCTTCTACTATATCCTTTTGCAACTTACACAAACTATATGACAGACTCGGTATTCAGAAAATCTAAGCTGCTTTCTCCTCTTAAATTTACTTTTATTTTTCCCAAATTTTGCTTTTTTAAATTATTATCACTTTTATTTAAAATTACTACATTATCGAGAATTAACTGCGCCCCTCCTATCGTGGGTTTTACTTCTAAAACCTTCGCCTCTACATCAAAAATATTAGTTTTGTTATTGGCTTTGGATAAATTTGAGCGTTAGTTATCCTGAAATGAGCTATTGTTACCCCGCAGCCAAAAGAAAATAATATAGTAAGGAATAAGCTAAATATAAATTTTTCTTTTATTCTTAGAAAAAATACGAAATAGATTAAAACAGATAAAATGGTAAGGTAAAGAGTAATATGAGTATTAAGTAAAATTCCCTGGTTAAAGAGGTCAACAGATTTTAAATAAAAAGCAATACCATAAAAAAAGAAAACAAAATACCATAAGCTTAAATGATGATACTCTTGTTCTAGTTTCTTGATAAGGTAGGCAAACATTTAACAACCTAATCCGTGTTAAAATATGCATCCTTATTACCAGAAACTTTTTTTGGATATCCAAAGCGCAAAATAAAAAATAACTCTCAATATAAAGCAGCAAGATATTTAAGAAAATAATTTAAGCAAGCCGCCGATTATATTATGGTGACTTGTTAGAGCCAGCACTACTTCGATAGTAATTAAAAGGACAATAATCAATTCTAATCTTGTTGAATGCCTATGATTTAAATCACTTGAAAGCACACTATAAAGCTCATGTATTAGATTCAAGTGGTTATTTAATATGCCTTGTCTTAAAATAATATCTTGAAACTCAACCGTCATATTATAGATTGGCTCAAAACTTGGCCTCCGCCAGAAAAATTCAGGAATATCTAGAATATCACTATGTAAATTAATGGAGAACCTGGCATTAAATAATTCGCCTAACTGTTTTGACAACTGAGACCTAGATAAAGAAACTCGTCCTGTTTGAGCTAATTCTTTTTGGATAGGTTTGATGCGCTTAAGCAGGTTTATTACCGACTCTTCTAAGTCATTTAGTTTAACGGATTGAGCCAGGGCATGAGAAACTGATAATTTTACTAAAGTAGAATCATTACCAAGAATAATGATGTTTTTCTCTTCATTAATATATGTTCTATCTTCAATATCGTTATAATTAAAATCAATAAATTCGGAATGAGCTTCTTTCAATTTTCTTTTTTCTATAAAACCGATATTTCTTAATATTTCCTCTTCTTTCTTTTCATCGGCACCCCAAATGATAATACACCCAAAAGTAAATAGAAATACATCTATGGGATGGGAATCATGTTCGTTAGTCAATTGATAATGAAGTACTTTTTCAACGAATTCAGGGTTAATTACGGTTTTTTCTAGTATCGAAATAGTTTCTTGATTTAATG